>WGED01000328.1 GCA_015492915.1 Cyclobacteriaceae bacterium | reverse complement strand
ATTTATAGCGCCGCTCAGCATGCATTCTCTAGTTGTCTTTCCTATCAGATCAGGATGCCCTTTGACTCTCACCAGGGGAAGACCTGAAGTGAACTTGTGCATTGCCTTAAGCCTCATATCTACCCCCGGGGCAATGCTGCCACCATGATAAACCCCCTTTTTATCAATAAAATCATAGGTGATGCATGTGCCGATATCGATGACAAGGCAATCTTTTCCCGGCTTCAGATGAGCGGCGCCGGTGACAGCCGCGATGCGGTCGACGCCCAATGTGTGCGGTGTGGCGTAATCAACAGTAATCGGAAGAGACGTGGTATGATCAAGAACTTTGAGATCAGTAAATCGTGATGACTTTTGAATGATTTTTCCCATGCCTTTCTTCACACTGCCAATGATGGCATGCTCAGGCTTTAACGCCTTGATGAGACTGATGATTTTCCTGTCGGGAAAAATATTTCGTTCTTCCACCAAATTATCACCTTCGAAAATACCTGCCCTGGTGTTTGTATTACCGATATCAATACATAAATTCAATGCTCATTGCTTTAATTGATGGCCCCAAAATTAGGAATATTCATCAAATGAGGCAGGCGAATGAGCTTTTAAATTCCGGGCACCTGAAAATGTCATCAATATCATGAAATCCGATAAAAGACAAAACCATGAGAAAAACACCTTTTTTGACGTGATTGGCCTCATGTCGGGCACCTCGCTCGATGGGCTCGATGTTGCTTATGTGCGATTTGAAAAGAAGGATGAATGGGGGTTCACGCTTATCGAAGGTAATTCATTTCCCTTTGACTGGGAATTGCTGGGCCGCCTGGAAAGATCAGTGACTATGACAGCCCTGGAGCTCAAACAACTTGACATTGATTTTGGCTTGTGGATAGGACAAAAAGTAAAACGATTTATAGTCGAAAAACGCCTGCATCCCACCCTAGTCGTTTCGCACGGACACACAGTCTTTCATCAACCGGAAAAAGGCATTACGCTTCAAATAGGGGACGGTTACCGGATTATGAATGAAACCGGTATCACAACTGTCTGTGATTTGCGATCACTCGATGTATCACTTGGCGGGCAGGGAGCGCCCCTGGTGCCTGTGGGAGATAAATTATTATTCAGAGAATATGATTTTTGCCTCAATCTGGGTGGTTTTTCTAATATCTCATTTGATGAAAAGAATAAAAGGATCGCTTTTGATATTTGTCCGGTCAATACGGTTCTGAACCATCTCTCTCTGCGCATCGGCATACCATTCGATAAAAACGGTGACGTGGGGCGAAACGGGCAGTTAAATAAGGATCTGCTTCAAAAATTAAACTCCCTGAATTATTATCGTCTGGCGCCTCCCAAATCATTGGGTATCGAATGGGTTGAAGAAAATATTTTTCCTTTGCTCCGGGGTGATGCTGTTGAAGATCTATTGCACACATTTTGTCACCACATTGCAGAGCAAATTGTCAGGTCCATGGAAAAATTGTCATTTTCTCAAGGCAATATCCCCAGGATGCTGGTGACGGGAGGTGGCGCAAAAAACACTTTTCTCATAGATTTGATCAGGGAGAAATCAGGCGGCAAGTTTAACATCATTATCCCGGATGAAAAGATTATTGATTTTAAGGAAGCCATCATTTTTGCTTTTCTCGGTTTATTGCGATATCTCGGAGAAATCAATTGCCTGAGCTCTGTAACAGGCGCTGCCCGGGACTCATCAGGGGGGCTCATTTATGACCATTTTGGACGTAAATCACCGCGTGTTTGATTGTGATATTTATCCCACAATAGTTAGACTTATTTTTTGTATTTCGAACAAATTTTATCTTTTTTGCGGAGATTTTTTTGGGGAGTTGATTTAAAGTTAACCATCATGAAACGAGTTTTATATTCCTTTATATTTTTTAGCCTGATTTTACTGCCATTTAGCTCTTTTTCCAATAATTCTGAAACAGCAAATACAGCATCTGCCGCGGTAGTTTTGCAAGAAAACGGCGGGCATGATGTTTCTTCTGCACATGAAGAAGAAATATCGCAGGATCATGGTGAAGCCGAAGACCATCTTCCTCCGGGGTGGGCGGTGATACCCTTTGCGGTGTTGCTCCTCATGATCGCTACCGGTCCGTTGCTTTATGAACATTTCTGGCACCACAACTATGGCAAAATTGCCGTAGCACTGGGTGTTCTCGTGGTCTTGTATTATGTATTTTCCCTGCAAAACACCCATGCGCCCGTACATTCATTTTTTGAATATGTGCAATTCATATCGCTCCTGACGGCTTTGTTCATCGCCTCAGGAGGCATTATGATCAATGTGGATAAAAAGAATACGCCGGGCGTCAACGTTGCCCTGCTGGTTGTTGGGGCCATCATTGCCAATATCATCGGAACAACAGGTGCTTCCATGCTGCTCATCAGGCCTTTCATCAGGGTAAATAAATACCGTATCAAGCCTTATCATATCATATTCTTTATATTCATGGTCAGCAACATCGGCGGCTCGCTCACACCCATTGGTGATCCTCCTTTGTTCCTTGGTTTTCTTAAGGGGGTTCCCTTTTTCTGGACCGTGACGCACAACTTTCTGCCATGGGTGTTCGGCATTACCATGCTGGCCATTATTTTTTATTTTATTGATAAAAGGAATCATGTACATGATGAAAACATGGGTGAGATTTCCGACAAGGTCATCCTGAAAGGAAGCAAGAGCCTTATCTGGCTATTGCTTGTAATCCTTGCCGTTTTCATCGATCCCAATATGTTTGAATGGGTCCCCGGAATTCCCTTCCATGGCCAGAAGTTTTCATTTATCAGGGAGATCATCATGCTCACAGTAGCCTATTTCTCATACCGTACGGCAAATAAGGATATCCTTCGGGAAAATGAATTTGACTTTGAGCCCATCAGAGAGGTGGCATTGCTTTTTATCGGCATCTTTGCCACGATGATGCCTGCCCTGGAGTTGGTGAGTGCCTTTGCACAATCACCTGAAGGCATGAAGCTCATCAATCACAACACCCTTTTCTGGGGCACAGGATCACTTTCAGGCGTGCTCGACAACGCGCCGACCTATCTCAACTTCCTGGCAGCGGCCATGTCGTCTGTAGGTGCGGATATAAACAATGTGGCTGATGTTGTAAAATTCGCTAAAAATGGTTTTGAAGACTCCGCCCTGATGCTCGAAGCGGTATCGATTGGGGCTGTGTTCTTCGGCGCGTTTACCTACATAGGAAATGGCCCGAATTTCATGGTAAAATCCATCGCTGAGCAGTCCGGTATCAAGATGCCCTCATTCTTCGGTTATATTATCAAGTATTCGCTCACGATACTTTTGCCGTTGTTCCTGCTCACATGGTTATTGTTTTTTGCCTTTGTACACTGATGGAAATCAGATGATTTTACCGGCTTCTTTTCTGATACCGGACCACATGTGATCATCCATCTTCGGGCCGATCACCTCTATGACCCTGCCGCCGAGCAGGCTGCCGAGTTGTGCGCACTTTTCGAGCGAATGACTGGTCGCCAAGCCATAGAGGAATCCGGCGGCATAGAGGTCGCCCGCGCCGGTGGTATCGACAGGATCAGCTTTGATGGCGCCGACAAAGTGCTGCCTATCCCCTGACTTCACAAAAGAACCTTTCGCTCCCACCTTCACCACTGCAATATCGCACATTCCGGCGATCTCATGTAATGCTTCTTCAGGCTCTTTACCCGTGAAAGCTTTGGCCTCTTCTTCATTAGCAAAAACAATATCAACATCATTGGATACCAGATCCTTGAGAAATTTCAGATTGCTTTCCACTACATTGTAGCTTGCCAGGTCGATAGCGACCTGCAGACCATGATTTTTTGCCTTTTTTATAGCTGTTCCGATCAGGTCGTGGTTTTGTACAAGATACCCTTCCACATGAAAAATATCATATCCATCAAACATCTCGTCACTAATATCATCAGACGTCATCTCAACGGCAGCACCAAGGTATGTGGCGAAAGTCCTCTGAGAATCCCCGGTTATCAGCGTAATGGCAATGCCCGTGTCCTGTATGCCTTCAAGCAATATAGCATCGATACCCTTGGAGGTCATGTCCTTACGAAAAACAGCCCCATATTCATCATTCTTTATCTTACCGATGTAGCCGCACGACAACCCGAGATTGGCAAGCCCGTTGATGGTATTGGCTGCCGAACCTCCGGAAGCAATATCATATTCAAATTGTTCAAGTGCACCGAGCAACTCTTTGGATTTTTCCTTATCGACTAATTGCATGCTGCCTTTTGGCAGTCCGTATTTTTCCAATATTGTATCGTCGTCGATCTTAACGAGGATATCGACCAGGGCATTCCCGATTCCAAGGACTTTTTTCATGTGCTTATAAATTGAATTGGATGACAATATAATGCTATTCCGCATGAGAAAACAGGTATTTTAAGCCTGAACCGCCTTCGACAACCTAAAAACGTCCGAAGTTTCCTACTCCTTCAAACTTATTGCTTTCACTACTCGAATGTTCAGATGTTCTATTGTTCAATGGTTGAATTATTCATGCATTCCGCCCTCCCTTTGATGAAGTCAATGAAAAAATGTCCTTTTTTTCATGAAATAGCCAGGGGGACAGTAGAAGGAAGGCGAAAAACAAAATGGCTTCAGTTTGCCAAATTCCCACTACAGCTTTCCGGCTTTTTTCATGCAAAATCAAATAACTCCTCATTCAGGGCCGAAAGCGCTTCCTTTTTATAGGCGGTTTCGGTGAGAATCGAAATATTGTATTTACTGCCGCCGTAGGATATCATCCGCTTAGGGATATTTTCCAACGCATTAAAAATCTTCTTCACGATACCCCGTTGACTGACCACCTCGTTGCCCACAATACAAATAATCGTCTGATTCTCATCAACTGTCACCTCGCCCAAAGTTTGTAACTCCTCTATGATCTCTGCCAAATGTGCGTTGTTATCAATCGTCAGCGATACAGCCACCTCAGAGGTAGTGATCATGTCGATCGGTGTGCGGTATCTTTCAAAGATCTCAAAAATATTCCGGAGAAAACCATACGCCAGCAACATTCTCGCCGACTTGATTTTGATAGCTGTGATGCCGTCCTTGGCGGCAATGGCTTTTACTTCTTTAGTCTGTTCATCGCTGCTGATCAGTGTACCGAAGGCTTCCGGATCCATCGTATTTTTCAGTTGAACCGGAATACTGAATTGCTTGGCCGGCAGAATAGAGGACGGGTGTAAAATCTTAGCGCCAAAATATGCGAGCTCCGAGGCCTCATCAAAAGACAATCTCGCCACAGGCTTTGTCTTATCCACAACGCGCGGGTCATTGTTGTGCATACCGTCAATGTCGGTCCATATCTGCACTATTTCTGCATCAACGGCGGCCCCGATCAGTGAGGCGGTATAGTCGCTGCCTCCTCGCTTGAGGTTGTCGATTTTCTGGTTGGCATTCAAACATATATAGCCTTGAGTGATGTACAAATCATGTCCGGGATGTTTCTTCAGGAGTTTCGTGAGGTTTGTACGGATGTAGTCAATGTCCGGCTCATCATTTTGGTCAATGGCCATAAATTCCAGGGCAGACAACATACAATTGTCAATACCCTTTTCGCTGAGGTAATAAGAGAACAGCTTGGTTGACATCAGCTCACCCTGAGCAAGTAGCTCTTTGGTCAGATTTTCATCAAATGACTTATCCGTTAATGATCTGATAAAGTTGAAATGCTCATCGATCATTTTGAGAGCCTTACCTCGCAATGCATCCTCACTCAATAATCCCTTGTAAAAATCCAGATAATGATTATAAAGTGATTCGATTTCCTGCCGAGCTCCTTGCCAGTCATTATCCGTTAGGCATTCACCGATCTTTACTAATGCATTGGTCGTGCCTGAGAGTGCCGACAGCACTATAATCTTCGCCCCTTTTACAGAACATGAGATATCTGCCACCTGACGCATTCTTTCGGGACTTCCCACAGACGTGCCCCCGAATTTTAATACTTTCATCCTTTGATTCACCGTTTTGAAAAAATTACAAAAAATTAAAATCCCAGCATTTTAATGGCTGTGGCAGCCGCTTCGTCACCCTTGTTGCCGTGTCTTCCCCCTGCTCTGTCGAGAGCCTGCTGATGGTTGAGCGTAGTGAGCACGCCAAAAATAACCGGTTTGTCATACTTGAGTGCTACACTGGTAATACCCTGGGCTACGGCCTGGCAAATATAGTCGAAGTGGGGCGTCTCGCCCTGTATGACACATCCCAGGCAAATGACCGCATCAATATCCTCCCGTTTGGCCATCCACTGAGCACCGAGCGAAAGCTCATAGCTGCCGGGGACTGTCTTACGGATAATATTTTCCTTTACCGCTCCCTGCTCAATCAACGTTTGCACTGCACCGGTATAAAGCGATTCGGTGATCTCCGCATTCCATTCCGATACGGCGATAGCAAACCTTTTATCACTGATGACGCCAATATTCTTATTGCTATAAGAACTGAGATTTTTGTTTGAGGTAGCCATTTTAAAGTTGATTTATTATTAAAAAAGGGATAAAGCTTTTGCCCTATCCCTTTCAAAAGCTTTTTATAATTCTCTTTACCCTTTATTCATTTTAGCCTCAAGCCTGGCTTTATGCTTTCGTGCCAGTTGATACTCGCTTGATTTAACATATTTCTCCACTATTTGGTTGTAGCAACCATATGCCGATTCATAATCCTCAAGCATTTCGTAAGCAGTTGCTGCCTTAAGCAGATATGGTGGAGTCGTAAACTGGTTTGGCTTGTAATCCGCAGCCTTCATATATTGATCGGCCGCATCTTTATAGTTTTCCATCTCCATATAAGCATCGCCTGTCAATGCATATGCACGAGCCTGGACTACGAGGTCGTTAGCGGAAAATTCTTCCAGGTGATCAACAGCCGAGATATATTCACCCTTTTTCAGGTAAATGGCTCCTGCATAATAATGTGCCAGGTTAGCCGCTTTGGTGACGGGATATTCTTCAATAATCTGTAAAAATCCATAATTATTACCATCACCATTCAGAGCCTTGTCAAGGCTGTCTTTTTCGAAATAATAAACAGCCTGAAACATCTCACTCTGAGCCAACTGGTTCTGGTTGGTCACCCAGTAATCATACAGGAAATAGGCTGCCACGATCAGAGCGATAGCGCCACCCACGATCATCACCAGCTTCTTGTTCTTCTCTATAAACTGCTCCGTCTTACTGATCTGTTCCGCCAGCGCCTCCGGATTCTCGAGCAACTCTTCACTCTTTTTTGGTTTCTTCTTATATTTTGTCTTCGCCATGCTTTAAAATTTCAGGATGCAAAAATAGTAGAAAAAATATTAAAAAAATAATTACGGTATTAATCCATGACAAACGGATAATCTTCCTGCGCATAGACATCTTTAAAAATCTCATCAGCTGGTGGAAATTCGGATTTCTCGGCAAAATCTACGGCATCCAAGACAATCTTCCTTGTTTTTGTCTCAATTTCCTGAAAATAATCTTCTGTTGCAATCTTATAATCCAGAATCGACAGCTTGACCTGCTCTATGGGATCGCGCCTTTTGTACGCCATTACCTCTTCCTTAGTCCTGTATTTTGCCGGATCCGACATAGAGTGCCCTTTATATCGATAGGTTCTGAATTCAAGTAATGTAGGCCCGTCACCCTTTCTGGCCCTCTTTGCCGCATTGGCCACGGCATTGTGCACTTCCTCCACTTTCATGGCGTCCACAGATTCGGACGGCATCTCATAGGCATCCGCCAGTTTAGAGAGGTTGGTCACATTGGAAGTACGCTGCACAGAAGTGCCCATGGCATATCCGTTATTTTCGATAGCAAAAATGACCGGGAGCTTGTAGTGCATTGCCAGGTTGAGCGACTCGTGAAATGCTCCCTGGCGCACAGCGCCGTCACCCATGTAAGTGATGCACAGATTACCGGTCTTATTATACTTTTCTGCAAAAGCAATGCCCACTCCAAGTGGAATCTGGCCACCCACAATGCCGTGACCTCCGAAGAATCCCCGCTCCTTGTCAAACATATGCATAGAACCACCCTTGCCCTTCGACACGCCCGTCTCCTTGCCATACAATTCCGCCATGATCTTACCGGGTTCGGTACCCAGGGCCAAAGGATGGGCGTGATCGCGGTAAGCCGTGATGTATTTATCTCCTTCCTTCAGTGCTGTGACTGAACCTGCCACACAAGCTTCCTGACCGATATACAAATGGCAAAAGCCTCTTATCTTTTGCTGACCGTATAACTGACCGGCTTTTTCCTCAAACCGCCGCATCAGCAGCATGGATTCAAACCAGTATTTATATGTGTCTTTTGAAAAAGGTGCTTTCTTCCGTGTAGCCGGAGCCTTCTTTTCTTTCGCTGTTGCCATATGAGATTGGTTATTTATTATATTTTTGCAAGGCTTTATAAATTCAAACCCAATTCCGGGCCGAGGGTTTTCAAAAGCGATGCGAAATTACGGAAAATCATCCAACAAAGAAATTTATGTATCTCAAAAATCTCTATCTGGCTAATTTCAAGAACTATGAAGATGCCAATATTGATTTTTCGAAAGATATCAACGCTTTGGTCGGTGACAACGGCAGCGGCAAAACCAACCTCCTCGATGCTATTTACTTTCTCTCTATGACAAAAAGTGCATTCAACCACTCCGACGTGCAGTGCATCAGGCACGGGGCAGATTTTTACAGCATAATCGGGCGGTTTGTCATAGACGGCAAAACGCATACTGTCGGCAATGCGCTACCGCAGGGCAAACGAAAGAAAATAACGATTGATGAAAATCCGGTAGAAAAAGCCATGGAGATCATCGGCAGGTATCCCGTGGTGATGGTGGCTCCGAATCATCAAAATCTCATAACCGAAGGTGGTGAGACGCGGAGGAAATTTTTCGACAGTATCCTCTCCCAACTCGATCGCAACTACCTCGCAGACCTGCTCAGGTACAACCACGCCCTCAAACAGCGTAATTCCCTGCTCAGGCAATTTGCCGAATCGGGAAGGACTGATCGTGACATGCTCGAGTCATACGACCGCATCTTGTTGCCCACAGGCAAAAGGCTCTGCAATGAAAGGATGCAATTCAGCAAGTCATTTTTAAAAAAGATCATCCGTCACTACCGATACCTGACGGACGGTAAAGAGAGCATCGATCTGGAATACCAATCTTCTTTTCTGGCCGATGACTTTGAATCTGTTTTTCATCAATCCATGGAAAAAGACCTTATTTTGCAGCGTACCAATGCAGGCATCCATCGCGACGATTATATCTTTTCCATGGATGGCTTTCCGCTGAAGAAATTCGGATCACAGGGCCAGCAAAAATCATTTATCATCGCCCTGAAGCTCGCTCACTTTGATGTGATCCATGAAAAAAAAGGCATAAAACCCATACTTTTGCTCGATGACGTCTTCGACAAGCTCGACGACCACCGCATTGGCAAGCTAACCAATATGATCGAAGACCATGAGTTCGGGCAGGTTTTCATTACCGACGCCAGACCCGAGCGCACGACACATTTTCTCGAAAAATTGACCCTGGAAAAGAAAGTCTTTTATATAAATAATGGTACCTTGTCCATGAAAAATTAATCATTGCTCATGAGCTATAAGGAAAGATTCACAAAACGAAAATCAGACACATCGAGTATCAGAGAGGCCATCGATGCGATGCTCGAATCGTATAAGCTCCGGCAAAAATTCGATCAGGAAAAGCTGATAAACTCATGGGAGAGCATGATGGGCAAGCCGATCTCCCGCCGCACCGAAAAGATGTTCATCAAAGACAAGGTGCTGTTCGTAAAGCTGAACTCCGCACCCTTGCGCCATGAGCTCACCATCGCCAAAAGCAAAGTGCTCGAAATCCTCCACCGCCATTTCGACAAAAGCCTCGTCGAGGACATCAAATTCTACTAAACAAAAAAAGGCCTTATTCTCATGGGAATAAAGCCTTTTTCTATACATGTAATTCGCTTATTTTTTACCGATTATCGTCCATCCGGCAAATATCTGAATGGTTGTGTTTTTCACGGAAATATCATTCTGCAGTTCGCTCACATTGGTGAATCCCCACACATACCGTGCGCCTGCATTCAGACCCAACGGCAAATGGATCGTAGCACCGACAGCTAGTCCGAAATCACTGTTTTTGAACTGATCCTTGAATGATTCCCCAGCCTGGTTTTTGGCATCGAGGAGTATCGAAAACTGTGGGCCGGCGGATAAGCTCAGAAAACTGATCATCTTCCACCTCAGAAGCACCGGAATAGTCATATAGCTGAAATCGTTGATATCATCTGGCAGCTCGGAGCCCTGTGACGAGTAGAGCAACTCAGGCTGAATGCCCCATTTTTCCGAAAAGGCAATGATGGCATAGATGCCGCCATGAAAGCCCGTACGTGTATTGGTATTGATATCGGTGATCTTCTGATTGGCAAAGTTCATCCCGGCTTTTAAGCCGATGCCAAGACCCTGCGCCTTTGTGTTCATTGCAAATGCGACTAGTAAAAGGCTGATTATGAGGAAAGCATACTTTTTCATTGTCATGTTATTAAAAATTAGGTTGGATAATTGATTATTCTTTTACAGGGTGGAAAGATGGGACAATCTCATGATTATACAAACCATCAGAAATATAAAAACTTACATGTGTCACTTGTCTGTCGTCAATGTGCCTCCAGCCAGTTTTTACCAAATCCTAGCCCTACTTCCATGGGCACTCTCAACTCAATGGCTGTTTTCATGAATTCAGGGACATTTTTTTCCAGAATATCTTTTTCGCCTTCAAAGACATCAAACACCAGTTCGTCGTGCACCTGCAGGATCATCTTTGATTTCAGACCTTTTTCATGCATCCATCTGTGAATATTTACCATCGCCACCTTGATCATATCCGCGGCGCTGCCCTGAATGGGTGCGTTGATGGCGTTGCGTTCGGCAAACCCCCGCATCGTGGCATTGCGTGAGTTGATATCACGCAAATAGCGTCTGCGCCCGAGGATCGTCTCGACATATCCCCGCTCTCTCGCCTCGTTGATCACGCGGTCCATGTAGACCTTTACCGCGGGAAATTCTGTAAAATAAGCCTCTATGAGCTTCGCTGCCTCCGTCCTTGAAATGCCGAGGCGCTGGGCTAGGCCGAAAGCGGAAATACCGTAAATGATACCGAAATTAGCTGTTTTGGCCTTTCGCCGCATATCCTCCGTTACCTCCTCCAATGGGATTTTGTATATTTTACTCGCCGTGATGGCGTGGATATCCTTTCCTTCTTTAAAGGCCTGTATCATGCTCTCATCGCCTGAGAAGGAAGCCATGATCCGCAACTCGATTTGTGAATAATCGGCTGACATGAGCAAGTAATCATTTGCCCTGGGCACAAATGCCTTGCGTATCTCCCTCCCTTTTTCAGTTCTGATGGGGATATTTTGCAGATTGGGATTGGTGCTGCTCAACCTGCCCGTTGCAGCGACAGCCTGGTTGTAGGAAGTATGAATACGGCCATCCTTTTCACTGATCAGCGCCGGCAGGGCATCCACATAGGTTGATTTCAGTTTTTGCAGTTCCCTGTAATCCAAAATTTTGGCGGCGATAGGATGCTTGCTGGCGAGACCTGCGAGTATTTCTTCCCCTGTAGCAAATTGTCCTGTTTTTGTCTTTTTAGGCTTGTCGATAAGCTTTAGCTTATTAAATAATACTTCACCCAATTGTTTTGGAGAGGCAATATTGAATTTTACGCCGGCCATCTCGTATATCTCCTGCTCCAGTGTCAGGCTCGCCTCTGCCAGTTCTTCCGATAACTGCTTCAGCGTATTTTTGTCCACCTTAACTCCTTCAAATTCCATATCGGCCAGCACCCTGACGAGCGGTATTTCCACTTCGTGAAACAGTTTCTCAAGCCCCTTTTCCTTGATCAGCCTGTCAAAAGTCTGCTTAAGCTGCAAAGTGATATCGGCATCCTCAGCGGCATATTCCACGATCAGTTCCTCTGCAACATCGCGCATCGAACCCTGTTTTGCTCCTTTTTTGCCAATAAGTGTTTCTATGGAAACAGGAGAATAATTCAGGTAATTTTCAGCGAGCACATCCATACTATGCCGCGTATCGGGATCGATAAGATAATGGGCGATCATCGAGTCGAAGAGATCACCTTTCACCTCAATGCCGTAATTCTTGAGCACAAGTATGTCGTACTTGACGTTATGGCCGATTTTAGTGATTTTCTCATGCTCCAAGGCAGGACGCAGCAATTCGAGTATCTCCATGGATTTTTGGCTATTTTCCGGCACGGGAACATAATAGGCCTCTCCCGGCACCCAGGCAAAAGATATCCCAACCAGTAGCGCGTCGCGTGCCGAAAGGCTGGTCGTTTCCGTATCAAAACAAAACTCATCCTGTAGCTGCAGATAGGAGACAAGCTTTTTAATGTCCGATGTAGTATTTACCAGATGATAATCATGGATGGTTCCCGCCAGGTTTCTTTTTTCCTTTTTCTCTTCTTCTTTTTCTTCATCCGCAGTCTCACCTTTTGAAGACTTTGTTGAAGGAGCCATGCTGTCAAACATAGATAACTGGGTGCTCTCCGGCCTGATGGAGGCGGATCCGAGCACCCGTTCTGCAAGTCGTCTGAATTCCAGTTCTTCGAACAACTCTTTTAATCTTTTCTCATCAAATCCCTTGTATTCCAAAGTCTTCTCATCCAGCTTCACAGGCACTTCGGTGATGATGGTCGCCAGTATCTTGGACAAAATGCCCTGATCTCCATACTTCTCTACATTCTCACGGAGTTTACCCTTCAGCTTATCAGTATTGACGACGAGATTTTCCACCGTATCGAATTCTTTGATCAGCTTTACGGCGGTTTTGGCACCAATGCCCGGTATGCCGGGAATATTGTCCGACGAATCGCCCTGCAGGCCCAGGATATCCCGCACCTGATCAGGCCGGTTGATATCAAACTTTTTCAAAACCTCATCCACACCGAGCACATCGACGGCATTGCCCATGTACGCAGGCTTGTATAAATATATATTATCCTCGACAAGCTGGGCAAAATCCTTGTCTGGCGTCATCATGTACACTTCAAAGCCCTGACGGGCAGCCTCTTTGGCCAATGTCCCGATAATGTCGTCCGCTTCATAGCCCTGCAACTCAAAGCCCGGAATGTTAAAAGCTTTCACCAGCTCTTTCACGATCGGAATCCCCGTCTTGATATCCTCGGGCGCTTCTTCTCTGTGCGCCTTATATTCAGGAAAAATCTCATGGCGAAAAGTGGGCCCCTGAGCGTCAAACGCCACACCGATATGCGTTGGTTTTTCTTTGTTGAGAATTTCGATGAGCGAATTGGCAAAACCGAGGATCACGCCTGTATTTATACCTTTGGAGTTGATCCTTGGATTTTTGCTGAATGCAAAATGCGCCCTGAATATCAGCGCCATGGCATCGAGCAGAAATAATTTTTTCTTCGTGTCGGACATTGGGTGGTATTTGTGAAGTTTACTTGTAAAACGTAACTATGAAATTAAGGCAATTAATCAGATATTACCAACGGGGCTATTCATTATAAATCGTGTACAGAATAGTCTCGCCGACGGCCTGTAATGTCTTTTTATCAATGATATTCATGTTATCAGCCCTGGTGTGGTGATAGGCCCCGAAATAATAGGAAGGAGAATCCGGATCATATTCCACGATATTGATCATGGGTATTTTGGCGTCTCTGTTTACAAAAATATGATCATCCATGATCCCGGGGCTGTTCAGATCAATGAAGTAGTTGGAATAGCCAAGGCTCCTGGCAGTACTCCAGACTTTTTTTACCACTTTCGGCGCAAACTGCATGGACCCGCCTTCCTTGTAAAACGTTGCATCCTTGGCGCCAACCATATCGAGTAAAATACCATAATAGGCCGAGTATTTGGGAATATGCGGGTTTTTGGCCCAATACTGCGAGCCGAGGCACCACCATATCTGCACCAAATTATTTTTCATCGGCGGATTGGTCACATCCTCATGCTCCCCGTAGTCTTCCCCGTCAAAAAAAATGATATCAATTCCAATGGCGGGTTTCTCATTGTGATGTAAAACCCTGGCAATTTCCAGCAGCACGCCCACCCCACTCGCACCGTCATTAGCACCTTCTATGGGTTCATAGCGATTTTCTATGTCCTTATCAGCAAAAGGTCTGGTATCCCAGTGTGCTGCCAGCAGTATCCTTTTTTTAGCCTCCGGATTGTATGACCCAATGATATTTTTCAGATAAAGTTGCTCACCATTGTATGCCTGTTCTCTGAATTCCTGGATAATCACCCTGGCGCCATAAGACCTGAGGCGGGTTTCAAGGTATTCTCCACACAGGCGGTGTGAAGGCGTATTGGGCACCCTGTATCCGAAAGAGACCTGATTTTTGATAAAATGCCATGCGGAATCACTATTGAAGGAAGGCACCGTCACGGTTTTTTTACCACGTTTGGATGCCCGCATATCGATGGATTTTTTACTGCTCTCACAACCGTAAATTAAAAATCCCGCTATCAGCAAAAAAATGAACCTGATCAACATCATTCTTCGTAAGCCCACCCGATAGAATCTTTCATGTCTTTCAATACCACTCCGTATTTTTTGAGCTTCGCCCTTAACTCATCTACTTTATCGTAATCCCTCGCCTGTTTTGCCTCCTTGTACAGGTCTATGATAATATCGATAAATCCTTCAACTTCAGCGGGTTTCTCCTCGATCAATCCCAAAATGTCTTCGACGATGGTGATATAAGTACTGGTAACCTTGCTAAAAGTCTCTTCGCCAATCTCTGCAAACTTCAGATTTCCCGTTGACAGGGAATTGATCTTTTTGAGTAGGTTGAACAACTGCGCAATGGCCTGGGCCGTATTGAAGTCATCATTCAGCGCCCTGTAAATATTTTCAATGATCCTGTCGGTCTGTTCAACAGCTTTTGCATTGATTTCTACGCCCTCCTCAGGCTTATATTGTAATTTTTTGGCCAGCACGAGACCGTTGATCATTTTCTTATATCCCTTTTTGGCAGCTTTCAATGCCTCGTCCGAAAAGTCCAGCGTGCTGGAATAATGAGATTGAAGCATAAAAAACCGCACCGTCATGGGGCTGTACGGTTCACTGAGCAATTCATGAGATCCGGTGAATAATTCCTGCGGTAAAAAAGAATTGCCAAGTGATTTGCTCATCTTCTGCCCGTTGACTGTAAGCATATTGGTGTGTATCCAATATCGCACGGGTTGTTTGCCATAAGCACCGACAGATTGGGCAATCTCACATTCATGATGCGGAAACTTTAAATCCATGCCGCCGCCGTGAATGTCGAATGTCTCTCCAAGATATTTGGTGCTCATCACCGAGCACTCCAAATGCCAGCCGGGAAAACCCTCACTCCAGGGCGACTCCCAGCGCATGATGTGCGACGGACTGGCTTTCTTCCACAAAGCAAAATCCACAATACTGCGTTTTTCTTCCTGCCCTTCCAGGTCCCTGGACCCTGCCATCAGCTCCTCAAGTTTTCGCCCCGACAAAATACCGTATTTCTCATGCTCATTGTACTTTTTCACATCGAAGTACACCGAACCGTTCACTTCATAAGCCACACCTTTCTCCAGCAGTGTACCAACCATCTTAATCTGTTCCTGAATGTGTGCTATGGCACTCGGCTCGATGTCAGGATCCAGCAGATTAAATTCAGCAGTGACACGGTGAAAGCTGTTGGCATATTTTTGCACAACTTCCATCGGCTCCAGGTTTTCCAGCTTGGCCCTTTTGCCTATTTTGTCTTCTCCCTCATCGGCATCGCTCTCCAGGTGTCCTACATCGGTGATATTGCGGACATACCGAACTTTATAACCCAGATGTTTCAGGTATCGGTATATAATGTCAAAACTTAAAAATGTTCGCAGGTTGCCAAGATGCACATCATTATAAACCGTCGGACCACAAACGTACATCCCGACAAAAGGCGGGTTAAGAGGTTCAAATAATTCTTTCTTCCGCGTGAGGGAATTATATATTCTCAATTGATTTTGCATGGCGCAAATTTATAAAAATTGACCGTTTTTGACAGTTTGCACTTAACAATAAATAATTCGATGGGAATCATCATGCTTATTTTGCACCCTTGAATGAAATATATCTTTGTTTTACAGTAACCTTTTCATTATCTTTGCCATGAATTTTGAAATGAGCCTGAGGGGACCAGAGTCCCCTTTTTTCATGGTTTAAATTTAGAGTAAATGTCTCTGGATAAAACGGTTAGGGATTTGACAGAAAAATGTATTGAAGATGAGAAGCTTTTTGTCGTCGATGTCATCGTCAGAGGCAATCCCAATAATCAGAAAATCCAGGTGTTTATCGATGGGGATGAGCCGGTGAAGATCGAAGAATGTTCTGCCGTCAGCAGAAAATTATCCGATCTGATGGAAG
>WGED01000327.1 GCA_015492915.1 Cyclobacteriaceae bacterium | reverse complement strand
CCACACACTTATTGTAATTAGTTTTCCATAACTCTTACCTTTGCCATGAAATTTTTCCCTGTATTAATTATCCCTCACTACACATGGATGCAAGACGGTTACACGTGCTTTATGAAGACAATCACTTGCTGGTGGTCAACAAACCCTGCGGACTGCTTGTTCAGGGCGATAAAACAGGTGATGAGACACTGGCAGATATCGGGAAAAAATATCTGAAAAAAAAATACAAAAAGCCGGGCAATGTCTTTCTCGGTGTAGTACACCGGCTCGACAGACCCGTGAGCGGCGTGGTGCTGATGGCTAAAACTTCCAAGGCACTCGAGCGGCTTAATAAACAATTCCGTCAGAGAAAAGTCTATAAAAAATATTGGGCTGTTGTTAAGCGAAAACCAAAAAAGAAAAAAGATAAACTGGTACACTGGCTGGAGAAAGACCGTGAAAAAAATGTTGTGAAAGCTTATGATCATCCCGTGGATGGTGCTCAAAAGGCTGAACTATCGTATGCGGTACTGGGGAAGTTGAATGATCATTATCTGCTTGAGGTCAATCCTCTGACGGGGAGACCTCACCAGATCCGCGTGCAACTGGCAGCAATAGGCTGCCCTATCAGGGGCGATATCAAATACGGTTTTCGCAAACCTAATGCAGATGCATGCATCAACCTTCATGCACGAGAGATAATTTTTATGCATCCCGTTAAAAAGACGAAAGAGCGGATCAAGGCCTCATTGCCGGAAAATCAGTTTTGGGAACAATTTCTTGTCTTTGACAAGATAAAAATAAAGGAGGATGATTGGATATGACCTTTTTTCAGACATGAAAAATTACAAGATAAATGCAATATAGGCGTTCAATTTTTTAAGTTTGTACTCATTTTAAATAACATCGATCTGCATGACGACCCGCTGGATTTTTAAAGAAGACATCGACCATGATAAAATTGCTCAGCTATCCGATGAGATCAATGTAAACAACATCATAGCCAAAATTCTCCTCCAGCGCGACATCACCGGTTTCCAAGAAGCCAAAACCTATTTCCGTCCATCACTCGATGAACTTCATGATCCGTTTCTCATGAAAGATATGGATCGCGCTATCAGCCGTATCCGTCATGCCATGGATACCGGAGAAAAAATCCTGATTTATGGAGACTACGATGTAGACGGCACTACCTCTGTCGCTTTGGTATATGGATTTTTAAGGAATTTTTATCCCGACATCGATTTTTATATTCCCGACAGGGATAAGGAAGGCTACGGTATTTCAAAGGCAGGCATCGACTGGGCGGCAGAAAACGGCTTCAACCTCGTTGTCACTTTAGATTGCGGCATCAAAGCTGTGGATATGACAGACTATGCAGCAACCAACAACATTGAAATGGTGATCTGCGACCACCATCTCCCCGGCCATAAACTACCTGCTGCCTATGCTATTCTCGATCCGAAAAGATCAGATTGTCCATATCCTTACAAAGAACTTTCGGGCTGTGGCATCGGATTTAAATTGATACAGGCATTTTGTGAAAAAATGGGCTATGACCCCGATCTTCTTTATGATTATATCGATCTGGTTGCTGTTTCCATTGCTGCTGATATTGTCCCGATCACTGGCGAGAACAGAATACTGGCATATCATGGCCTTAAAAAGCTCAATGAAAATCCAAGGTTTGGTTTGGAGGCTCTTATCAAGCTTGCAGGCCATCATGATGACATCAATATTTCAAATATCGTTTTTGGCATTGGCCCCAGGATCAATGCTGCCGGAAGAATGGGTCACGCCAAAACTTCCGTAGAATTGTTGCTGGCAGATAATGAGTCAAAAATCAAGGCCCTTGCAGGAAATCTCGATATGAAAAATCTCGAACGGCGCAATTTCGATACTACCATCACCAATGAAGCCATCAGCATGATCGAAGAATCCGATGATCTGAAGGAATCCAAAACAACCGTGCTTTTCAAGGACGACTGGCACAAAGGTGTCATCGGGATCGTTGCGTCGCGCTGCATCGATAAATATTACCGCCCCACTATTATACTTACCGAATCCAACGGCAAGGCAACGGGCTCTGCACGATCTGTTGACGGATTTGATATCTATGAGGCCATCTCAGCCTGCAGCGACCTGCTCGATCAGTACGGTGGCCATATGTATGCCGCTGGCCTGACGCTTGCTATTGATAAAGTGAGCGCATTCAAGGAAAAATTCGAACGCATCGTATCCGAAAAAATCAAGGATGAACAACTCACACCTTTAATTGAGATCGATACGGAGATAGACCTGAATCAGATCGATTTCAAATTTTATAATGTGCTGAAGCAAATGGCGCCATTTGGGCCCGGCAATATGCAGCCGCTATTTGTAACTAACGACCTGCACGTATTCGGCAGGCCAACCGTACTCAAAGAACAACACCTTAAATTTTATGTGAAGCAAAACGATGAAGATACGCCGATGCCCGCCATCGGCTTCGGGCAGGCCGAGTACTACGATCTCATAGCCAGCGGAATGCGCTTCAGCATGGCTTACTACATCGAAGAAAATAATTTCAGGGATATTAAAACCCTCCAACTGAGGGTTAAAGACATCAGATTTGATTGAGTTATGAAGCTCCGTTCCGAAGGATTAGTAAAAATATATAAAAGACGAACCGTCGTAAATAATATCTCTCTTGAGGTAGACCAGGGGGAGATTGTGGGATTGCTCGGGCCAAACGGCGCCGGTAAAACAACAACCTTTTACATGATAGTGGGCCTGATCAAGCCAAACGACGGACAGATATTTCTGGGCGATGAGAACATTACCAAACTGCCCATGTATCGCCGGGCAAAGAAAGGGATAGGATACCTGGCTCAGGAGGCCTCGGTTTTCCGATCGCTTACTGTTGAGGAAAATCTCCTGGCTGTGCTTCAGATGACTAAACTTTCCAAAAAGGAACAACGCAGGAAAGCTGAGGCACTCATCGAAGAATTCAGCCTTGGCCACGTGAGAAAAAATCTCGGGAGACTGCTCTCCGGAGGTGAGCGACGACGAACGGAAATAGCCCGCGCTCTGGCGATGGACCCGCTGTTTGTTTTGCTCGATGAACCGTTTGCCGGCGTCGACCCCATAGCTGTGGAAGAGATTCAAAGCATTGTGGCCAGGCTTAAGGATAAAAATATCGGAATCCTCATTACCGACCACAATGTGAATGAAACGTTGTCCATTACCGACAGGGCTTACCTGATGTTTGAGGGCAAATTACTTAAAGCCGGCACGGCCGAAGAACTCGCCGAGGATAAACAAGTGAGAAGGGTTTATCTCGGCAAACATTTCGAGCTGAAAAGAAAGATATAGCCTTATCTGTTTGAGAATTGATGTTTGCTTTTTATTATGCATCAAATTCCGGGATGCCTGCCATATATTTTTCAATGACTTTTGAGATAAATGCACATTAAATGAAGATCATCAATTCGATAATGACCTGGGTGATGAAGAAACGTATTCATGACATTGAGCTGTTTCTCAAATATCCTTTTGATGTG
>WGED01000326.1 GCA_015492915.1 Cyclobacteriaceae bacterium | reverse complement strand
ATATACATGCTGGTCAGAAACAGCTCGTATGGTGATTTTTATGATAGGAAGGCACCATTGGCAAAAAATTATTTTTGGGCTGCAATCGGTGGTATAACCTGGTACATGCAGTTTTTCTTTTACGGCATGGGCACTACTTTTCTTGGTAAAAAATACGAGTTTGCCAGTTGGTCGCTGCACATGGCCTCGATCATATTTTTCAGCAACATGTGGGGCATTTACTTCCGTGAATGGAAAAGTGTAAGCCGGAAAACAAAAACCACCCTCTATTTTGGTCTCGTTGTCATCATTGTTTCTTTCATTATTATTGGCCTTGGTGGTAATCTGGAAGAGTGATTGATTGTCATAAAACGTGAAGGGCCAGAGGACTTCTCAGTTAATTCGGGGTGTTGTTAATTGAACCCAAAATTGTCAATAAGCTTTCTTCAATGTATGAGCAATGGTGGAAGGAAGTGTATCCTACAATCAATTGAAAGGGTAAATACTGCTACTTCCCAAAGCTTTCAACCTGGTATCTCAGTTGTGATGAAAATATGGGGAATGAAATCCTTACATTGAAAAAGAAGCCGGATTTCTTCAGTCCGGGTCTGTGGCCGATTTCCCCGCCGTATCCCCAGCTAATTTTTCGGTTGAATTTGCCTTCGATCCCTGCTCTGAAGCCGAGCACACTGGTCAGGATAGGCTCGGAAGAATATCGCTGTCCGTCGTTATAAACATCATCTACATTGACGAAAGGCGTGAAGTTGATATCAAAATATGTCGTGAAAATAAGATCATTCACCAGTGTGCCGTAGATCTTATCCGGCTGGACGGCCACATTTTTGATCCATGCCATGGATCCGCCGATATAAAATCCGCTCGCACTCATATTTCCATAAAGCGACTCATCTTCACCGATCGCCGCGCCCTCATCGGAATACAACGTGACACCCTGCTTATCCATGATTCTGTTCATGTCAAAGCTGGTTTTGTAGCTCATCCCACCGAAACGGGCTCCGATAATCCTGCGTACTTTGGTCGGGATAACGGTATGAAGCGGTACAGTTGCACCCCATTTATCTCCCTTGTACCTATTGGAATATAAAATAAATTTTGTTTCAGTGTCCAGTTCCTCATCCTTGATGTGATAGGTACCTACAATGTCGAAATAGAGGTATCCTTTGGGTTCATTGTCAATTGTACTGTTTTTGGCTGCAGCATGCCTGGCGATATCAAAGGGCTTGGCATAAGGCCCTCTGAAATCCATCTCAAAGTCAGCTATGTTTTTCAGATAATACTGCGCGCGAATTCCCCATCCCACCGTAGTGTTGGTCGAAAAATATTCGCCGTACATGGGCTGGAGGTGTATAAAAAGCTTGTTGATATCGTAAGGCGTGTCGTAGATCTCCTCATAAGTGATCGTTTTGGCCTCGCGGTTGAGGTTTGGATTCTGAGCTAATAGCCATGAAGAAGCACTCAAAAAAATCAGAAACGATACTGTAAGTAAAATTCTCTTCACCTTGAAAAAGATTTATTCTGTTGAACAAGCATATTGGGGTCATAGTTAACCTAAACAAATATATTTATTAATTAATAGGATAGAAATTGGTAACGGTGACAGGGTACCGGAAGGAATGTAAGTTTTTACCGGAATTTTATATTCCGGACAGAATACGATGCAAATTCCATGAAAAATAAGCATATTTTTATGGTAAGTATTACTTTAAATCATCAATGCTTAGCATTTGATCAATAGGCAGTTGCAGTAAAAATATCGCTATTCGCTGATTGCCATAAGTGATTTGAGGTTTGCATCGATGATCCTGTTTGCGATTTCATCATCAATAGCGGTAGAGAGGAACAGCGATTCGAACTGTGACGGGGCTGTGTACACACCGTTTTCAAGCATCGCATTGAAATACTTCCCAAATAATTCCGTATCGCAGGTCTTGGCCGACTCAAAGTCGATCACTTCCTGGCTTGTGAAGAAGAGGCTGAACATGGAGCCGATTCTGTTGATCATAAAATTTCTACCGGTTTTTTTAAGATTTTCTTGAAAGCCCGATACGATTTTTTCCGATATGGCATCAAGCTCTGTGTAAACCTCCGGATGGTCATTCAGGTAGTGCAGCATAGCCAGTCCCGCACTCATGGCGATCGGATTGCCGCTGAGCGTTCCAGCCTGGTACACCGGACCTGCCGGTGAAACGTGATCCATGATCTCTTTTTTGCCTCCGTATGCCCCTACAGGCATGCCGCCGCCGATTATTTTACCCAGCGTCGTCAGGTCGGGCGTCACGCCGAGCAACTCCTGCGCGCCACCCAGTGCCAGCCTGAAGCCTGTCATCACCTCATCAAAAATCAGTAAAATTCCATGATTATCACACATTTTTCTCAATCCTTCAAGGAAGCCGGGGTGTGGCGGTACACATCCCATATTACCCGCTACAGGCTCGATGATGATGGCGGCTATCTGGTCGAGATTGTTTTCTATTACCAATGAAACAGCATCCAGATTGTTGTACGGGGTGATGAGTGTATCGGCCGCAGTGCCTTTAGTGACACCCGGACTATCGGGGGACCCCATCGTGATAGCACCACTGCCGGCGGCGATCAGGAAAGAATCACCATGCCCGTGATAGCACCCTTCAAATTTGATGATCTTATCCCTGCCTGTATATCCCCTGGCCAGTCTGATAGCCGACATGGTGGCTTCGGTACCCGAATTGACCATGCGGACTTTTTCAATGGAGGGCACCATATCCGTAATCAGCTCGGCGATCTCTACCTCTGCAGCGGTAGGGCCTCCAAATGAAAGTGAGTTTTTAATGGCTTTTTGCACAGCATCTTCAATGATCTCATTGGCATGACCGAGAATCATGGGACCCCATGAATTGATCAGTTCTATGAATTTATTGCCATCTTCAT
The DNA here is from genome assembly GCA_015492915.1 of Cyclobacteriaceae bacterium. Classification (GTDB taxonomy): domain Bacteria; phylum Bacteroidota; class Bacteroidia; order Cytophagales; family Cyclobacteriaceae; genus JAAUQL01. Next base: position 12,804 of record WGED01000326.1, on the reverse strand, counting down.
CATACATGTATGCTCCTTTGGCGGATTTAATAAAAAGCGGGTTGCCGCCAACCGCTTTGAAGGCGCGAACGGGTGAATTGACACCACCGGGAATGAAATTCTGTGCTTTGGCAAAAAGTGCTTTACTGTTCTCTTTATTTAACATGGTCATAAATTAAAGTCCGGGAAAAGCGAGTTTCAATTCTGAATCGACAAATTTAATAATAGGCACCACCTGGTTGCAATTTTCAGCGCCGTAATATGCACCCTGAAATAATGCTCCGGGAATAAAGTCATTGATGCCCGGTTCAAATTGAAAGAGTGTGCCCATTCTATGCAGCATGGTACCGAAAATGGTCATAACCTCATAACCGATAAAAACATTACGGGTTGGATAGGCGTTGAAGGTTTCCGTGTATAACTCCCTGATTTGTTCATATTTGGGTTTTGTCTTATCTATGAATGTGGGTGCGATAAGGTGTGCATTCAGGCGTTCAAGCCCCCCAAGCGACACTACTCTCTGGTCTAACCATCGCTCCGGTCCGACCAGGACGACCGAATCGCCGCGGGTTTCCAGCCCGGTGATAGCATTGGCTGCCAGTGCCGGATCGTCAGAGGCAAGAAAGAGATGACCGATGCTGTCGGGTTGTATGACAAGGTAGTCCTTTTCGGTAATGCGCAGATTGCCTGCCACCTGATCATCCACCACCAGTGAATCAAATTCGCTCGCATCAAACTCAACTGTAACGGTATTAGTGAGAATGTCGAGGATCGATTTGGCTTCATCGATGGCAAATCCCTCGATATAACAAACATCGAAACCTTTTCGCTCTATCTCCCTTTTGTATGAGTAAGCCAGTGTGGAGTCTCTGTCACGGTTTCCATGAAAAATGAACAAATTTTTATTATCAAATATCCCCGAGAAATATTCGGCGGCTTTGATTGCCCTCATCTCATATGATGGCATGAAAAGAAATACATACGGATTGTTTCGTATCAGCGAGCCGTTTCCCGAAAGGGGGTGCACCATATTTATCTTATTCTCATAGGCGAATGAGACGGCGGCTTTGACCGGCCCGGGATACAACGGCCCGATCATCAGATCCATGTGCTTCAACTCATCCAGTTGCAGCAATCGCGCCGTTGTAAGGCTGTCCTTTTTGGTATCATACAGATGCAGGGAGATTTTGACGCCTTTTGACCTGAGGTCTGAGACAGCCATCATCATGCCCTCATACAGTTCAATGACAAATTCGTTTGAAAGGTGCTTCGGGTTGCTTTTAATGTCATCTGTCATAAAGGGCAGCAACAGAGCGATATGATAATTGTCCTTTTTGACGGATTTGAGCTTTTCCTCAATCCTGTATTTCGTTTTGTCCAGTTCATAAACAGACACGATATTTTCCAGCAGATCACGGTCCTGTTCGACAAATGGCAATTCGATGATCTTGTCTGCGATGATGCGCGCGATTTGCTTGTCGGAAGGATGCTGTTCGAGCATGGAGCGCAGACTGTCGTATTCAAAAGTTCTCAGAAATGCCTCTTTCAGATGTGATGCCTCCTGGCGGATTTCCTTGCCCCTGATCTTTGAGGCATAAGTCATCGCTTTGTCAAGATCACCTTCCTGCAGATATATATTGGTGAGCCAGAGATACACCTCATCATTTTTCTTCCAGTCGGGATATTTTTCCAGGATCTGTAAAAACATGTCTCTGGCAAGGTATTTTTGTCCCTCGTGGTATGCCGCAACGGCGTAATAAAAAGACGCCATCTTCTCATACCTGTTGCCATCATAATGATAGGTGAGGGGTTTGAGCGCCTGCATTGCCAGCCCGTATTTTTTGAGGCGGATCAGTTCCTTTCCGTTGTCAAAACGGGCTGCATCCGAATTGCTGTCCTGCCCGGTGACGGGATGGAACAGTATGCTGAACAGAATAAAAATTATGATTCGAATGTGTCTGTGCATAAGTTTTTTGGTTTATTCCCATTCGATGGTTGCAGGAGGTTTCGAGCTGATGTCGTACACGATCCTGTTTACCTCCTTCACGTTATTGATGATCTTGTTTGAAATATCCGCCAGAAAATCATAGGGCAACTGGCTCCAGTCTGCCGTCATGCCGTCCACACTTCCCACGGCCCGCAAGGCTACTACATTCTCGTAAGTGCGTTCATCGCCCATCACGCCGACAGACTGAATGGGCAGTAGCACGGCCAGCGCCTGCCATACCTTGTCATAGAGCCCCCGCTCTTTGAGTCCGCTGATAAAATAGTGATCCACTTCCTGCAGCACCCTGATCTTTTCGGGGGTTACCTCGCCGATGATTCTGATGCCGAGACCGGGGCCGGGGAATGGGTGGCGTCCCAGAATTTCATCAGGGATTTCAAGCGTCTTGCCCACTCTCCGCACTTCGTCCTTGAACAAAGTATTTAAGGGTTCGACTACTTTCAAGTGCATTTTTTCAGGCAAACCGCCAACATTATGGTGCGATTTGATGGTCGCCGAAGGCCCGTTGACGGAAACCGACTCGATCACATCGGGATAGATAGTGCCCTGTGCAAGCCATTTCACGTCTTTGATCTTATGCGCTTCCTGATCAAATATTTCAATAAATGTTTTTCCGATGGCTTTGCGTTTGTCTTCCGGATCAATTTTCCCTTTGAGCGCGGCATAAAAAGCATCTTTGGCATCCACGCCTTTTACATTGAGGCCCATATGGCGGTAAGAGTGAAGCACTTCTTCAAATTCATTTTTTCTCAAAAGGCCGTTATCGACGAAAATGCAGTGGAGATTTTTGCCTATTGCTCTGTGTATCAGCATTGCCGCGACAGAAGAATCCACGCCGCCGGAAAGGCCGAGCACCACTTTGTCGTTGCCGAGCTTTTCTTTGAGCCAGGCCACGGTGCTTTCAACAAAGATATCGGGCGTCCAGTCCTGGCTGCAGCCGCAAATGTGCACCACGAAATTGCGGAGCAGTGTCTTGCCCTCTTCAGTATGTGTCACCTCGGGGTGGAACTGGATTCCGTATGTCTCTTCACCCTCAATCTTGAAGGCGGCATGCTCCACATCTTCCGTACTGGCGATATTTTTGAAATTGGCGGGAAGCTCAAGGATCGTATCTCCGTGCGACATCCAAACCTGCGTGTCGATTGTCATTTCCTTCAGCAATTCAGGATGCTGGTCGATTTTGTGCAATCGCGCCCGGCCGTATTCCCTGATCTCCGATGGCATGACATTTCCTTTATTTTGATGCACCATCAGTTGGGCGCCATAGCAGATACCGAGAACGGGCACTTTCCCCCTGAATTGACTAAGGTCAATGGCCGGGGCTTCGGCATCGCGTACCGAGCATGGCCCGCCCGAAAGGATGACACCCTTGAGGTTCGGTATATTATCAGGGATATGGTTAAAAGGGTGGATCTCGCAATATACATTCAGTTCGCGGACACGCCTGGCAATGAGTTGCGTGTACTGAGATCCGAAATCAATGATAAGTATCTGCTCCGACATGCTGCAAAAATAATATTAAACTCCGGACAGGAACTGATTATGTAAAAATATTTCACAATTCAATAATTAAGGCATTCCTGAAGCAGGAATTATCTATGAATTAATGGTGATTTTCCCACCGCGCACCCTTTGATTCCCTAAAGGGACCCCTTGTGCGAGGGCTGGCCCCTTGAGGGGGTAGGGGTTGCACAGGCTATGAAAAAATGGCCATTTTTTCATAACATTCCCTTGGTACTGGGCAGCTTGTCGGGATCATTTTCATCGCGGGCTACGGCCATCTTAATGCATTTGGCCAGAGCCTTGAAGATCGCTTCGATCTTGTGATGCTCATTGTCGCCTTCTGCCTTGATATTAAGATTACAGCGCGCTGTGTCGGAGAAAGACTTGAAAAAATGGTAGAACATTTCGGTGGGCATGTCGCCGACTTTTTCGCGTTTAAATTCCACATTCCAGACTAGCCAGGGCCTGCCGCCGAAATCCAGCGCCACCTGTGCCAGTGATTCATCCATGGGTAACAGGAAGCCATAACGACTGATTCCTTTTTTATCACCCAGGGCTCGGAGTAGCGCTTCCCCGAGCGCCAACGCCGTATCCTCTATGGTGTGATGCTCATCCACATGCAGGTCGCCTTTTACTTTTATCGTAAGGTCAATACCGCCATGCCTGCCGATCTGATCGAGCATGTGATCGAAGAAACCGAGTCCCGTGCTGATATCCGTTTTGCCCTCGCCGTCAAGATTCACATGTACCTCGATGTCCGTCTCATTGGTTTTCCGCTGGACGGTTGCGGTGCGATCGGGCAGGCGCAGGATGCGGTAGATCTCTTCCCAGCTTCCGGCAATGATGTCTGCATGCGCTTGTTTTTTGTCTCCCAACAAAATCGATTTGGCGCCAAGATTCCTTGCCAGTTCCACATCAGTTTCCCTGTCGCCGATTACGTACGAAGCTGCAAGATCGTAATCGCCTTTTAAATAATGTTCGAGCATTCCTGTGCGCGGTTTGCGTGTGGGCTTATTCTCATGGTCAAAAGAACGGTCTATGAGAATTTCATCAAAAGTAATCCTCTCACCTTCGAGGATGCCGAGCATCTTATTGTGCGCGGGCCAGAATGTGTCTTCAGGAAAGGAATCCGTACCGAGGCCGTCTTGATTGGTGACCATAACAAACAGGTAATCCGTCTCCTGCCTGATTCTTTTCAGATTGCATATAACGCCGGGGACGAATTCCAGTTTTTCGAGTGAATCGATCTGAAAATCCTCCGGCGGTTCCTTGATGATGGTGCCGTCGCGGTCGATAAACAGTATTTTTTTCATGGGATGATTGTTTCAACTTTAAAATATAAGCTCGAAGCTCGAAGCTTGAAGCCCAAAGGCGGAAGACGGAAGGATAAATCTTCCGTCTTCTGTCTCCCGTCTTCCGGCTTTATTCCCCCATCTCCCTCAAACTATCCAGTAAAATCATGTTTTCCTCATGGGCGCCAACGGTAATTCTCATGCAATCAACACAATGAGGAGCTTGAGACCTGTCACGCACTACCACGCCTTTTTCAAGTAATTTCTCATAAACCTCATGTCCTTTTTCAACCATTACGAACAGGAAATTGGCATCACTCGGATACACTTTTTTCACAATGTCCAGCTTGTTGAGTTCATTGGAGAGCCATTCGCGCTGTGCTACTATTTCATTGACAAAAAAGACGATTTTCTCATGGTTATCAAGTGCCTGTATGGCCAGTTCCTGTGTAATACCACTAATGTTGTATGGTGTTTTAATATGGCGGAGCACTTCGATGATTTCTTTACCGCCAAAGGCCATGCCCAGCCGCATAGCCGCCAGGCCCCATGCCTTGCTGAATGTTTGAAGTACCACAAGATTCCAGAATTCGTCCAGCCGGCTGAGCAGGCTTGGTTTCGAAGAGAAATCGATATACGCCTCATCGACCACTACGACGCCCTGGAACTTTTCCAGTATGGTAATAATGGCCTCGGGGTCAAGCTGGTTGCCCGTCGGATTATTCGGTGAGCAGAGAAATATAATTTTGACGCCCGGTTCGATGGCTTCCATGATCCCTTCCAGATCAAGACTGTAATTATCTTCAGCAATCAATGGCACCGATATGACCCCGACATCATTGACATGAGCGCTCACCTCGTACATGCCGAACGTCGGAGGAGTGATGATGATACGATCTTTTCCGGGATTGCAGAAAGCCCTGATAAGCAAATCGATGGCTTCGTCGCTGCCGTTGCCGAGAAAGATATTCCCGGCAGGAACACCTTTGACTTCGCCGATCCTTCGTTTCAATGCCTTTTGATTGGGATCGGGGTAGCGGCGCCAACGGTCCTCGAGCGCCGAACCGAATGCGTTTTCGTTGGCATCAAGATAAACTCTGGCTTCTCCCTCAAACTCATCACGTGCCGAAGAGTAAGGTTTGATATCGAGTAGATGTGGTCTGAGCAGTTTACTTATCTCCATCTTTCTCTTTTAAATATTGCAAACGTACAGATACGGCGAGCTTGTGTGCTGTAAGGCCTTCCGCCGTTGCCATTTTTTCTACTGCAGGGCCTAAGTTGCGTATGCCTTGCTCGCTCAGTGTCTGATAGGTAATTTTTTTGACAAAGCTGTCGACGGACACACCGCTGAATGCCAGCGCCGCTCTGTTGGTAGGCAGTGTGTGGTTAGTGCCTGAGGCATAATCTCCGGCAGACTCCGGCGAATAATTGCCCAGGAAAACCGACCCGGCATTAATAATTTTCTCTGCCACCTCATTAGCATTTTTTACTGAAAGAATCAGGTGTTCGGGGGCGTAATTGTTTATGATGTCAACGGCTTTTTTTTCATCTTCCACGACGACGGCAGTGCTGTTGCTCCATGACTTTTGTGCCATTTCCCGCCTGGGCAATTGTTCCAGGTACTTATCCGCCTTTTCTATGACTTTTTGAGCAATTTTCTTTTTTGTAGTCACCAGCAATACCTGACTGTCGGCACCGTGTTCGGCCTGGGAGAGCAGGTCGAGTGCTACAAACTCCGGGATTGCAGTCTCATCTGCGAAAACAGCCACTTCCGATGGTCCTGCCGGCAGATCGATGGCTACGCCCTGTTCTGCGACCAGTTGCTTGGCTGCCGTTACAAATTGATTGCCGGGGCCGAAAATTTTATAAACCCGTGGCACGCTTTCGGTGCCGTATGCGAGGGCTGCGATGGCCTGAGCGCCACCGATTTTCACAACTTTACTGACACCTGTAATCTTAGCACAGTACAGGATGGCGGGATGTATTTTGCCATTGCGGTTTGGAGGTGTACACAATACGATCTCCCTGCAACCGGCAATCCTCGCAGGTATGGCCAGCATCAGTACTGTGCTGAACAATGGCGCGGTACCCCCCGGGATGTAAAGACCGACTTTTTCAATGGCAACACTTTTTCGTTTGCAGAGCACACCGGGTGTTGTTTCGATTTCCACGGTAGGTGCCGGTTGTGCCCGGTGAAAGCGCTCTATATTTTCCCTGGCCAGGTTAATGGCTTTTTTCAATGAATTTTCGACCATTTTTTCAGCAGCTTCCAGCTCTTCGGCGCTCACGATCAGACTGTCCAGTTGTACGTGGTCGTATTCATAACTATATCTGAACAATGCCCTGTCACCCTTTTTCTTCACACTTTTCAGTACAGGCTTCACGATCTTTTTAATGCTTTTCAGCTTTCTGACAGGCCTTTCCAGGGCCTTTTCCAATTCTGCTTCTTCCGGATTGATCAGTATTTTTATCATGACTAAAAGATCATTTTTTCAATAGGAACAACAAGGATGCCTTCAGCCCCGGCCTTTTTAAGGTTTTCGATCACCTGCCAGAAATCGTCCTCATTGATTACCGAGTGTATGGAACTCCAGCCTTTTTCTGCCAGAGGCACGACGGTAGGGCTGCGCATCCCCGGCAGCAGAGCAGCGATCTCTTCGATCTTTTCGTTCGGGGCATTCAGCAGTATGTATTTGCTGTTCTTGCCTTTCTGTACCGATTCTATCCTGAAAAGCAACTGGTCGAGAATGGATTTTTTCTCATCATCGAGGTTTTGATTGCCGATGATGATCGCTTCGGAGTGCATGATAACATCCACCTCCTTCAGCCCGTTGCTCATTAGCGTGCTGCCGGAACTCACTATGTCGCATATGCCACGTGCCAGCCCGATGCTCGGCGCGATCTCCACAGACCCCGAGATCTCATGAATTTCAGCAGTGACCTGATTTTCATCCAGATAACGCCGCAGAATTTTGGGATATGAAGTGGCAATGCTGGCATTTTGGAAATATTCAATACCGGTGTACTCCACCTCCTTAGGCACTGCAAGACTGAGGCGGCATCTGGAAAAACCGAGTTTACGGATGTGGTCGATGTTTTTTCCTTTTTCCAGCGCTACGTTCTCCCCGACAATGCCGATATCCGCCACGCCGTCGGCCACGTAATCGGGGATATCGTCGTCGCGGAGATACAGGAACTCAATCGGGAAGTTCCCCGCCCGGGATTTCAGCTTTCCGGTGCCATTACTGAATTTGATGCCACATTCTTTGATAAGACGCAGTGAGTCTTCGCTCAGGCGCCCTTTTTTTTGTATTGCGAGTCTTAAAATTGAGTTGTTTTTCATGAAAATAAATAAGTGTTAACAGTGGGAAAATGTAATAAAAGATGATCTGTCCGGATCATGAACAATGGTGATGATGGAAATGTAAAAAATAACCCACTTGCAGCATGTTTTGAAAGAATAATTTTTCGAGCCACAAAAATAGTTATATATCTCATTTAACAAAAGGTGATACCGCCTTATCCGAAAAATATTGAGTCCTCTTTTACACAACGCTCTGCCCGGATTCTTCCTTGTTGCACGGGCAATCGTTGGAATTTCAAATGAGCTTTGCGCAACAGGAAATCTAAAATTGTATTTTTAGGCTAAAAATTAGATATTTATCAAGAATAATCAGTATTTTGCCAACGAAATAACAACAGTGTATTTTGATGGTTGATTATTTCATCGTCCTGATAATTACAGCATTAGCGTAATTTTTGATTTTACGGAACCACAACTTTATTTATGACAGTAAAAAGCTGTAATACTTCCATGTATTTCATGAGGGATCATCCTTCATGCAGAAGGTGGTCAGAGTTATTAAAAAGTCATGGCTTTTTATCCATGCTCAAATCATGACAATATGAAATCAGGCCACTTTTTGAAATTGATTTGTTGCAAACGAGAAAGCGGACCCCGCCGATACCGGAGAGTAGTTGTTTCCGTGCTGTTATTTTTTGCATTCTTTTCTACATCGGCTCAGCAGAATCCCTATGAATTCAAGACAGGCCATCCGCGGCTCATCATGACCAAATATGATGAGTTGGCGCTCCGCTTTGTTATGATGGAAAATCCGTTGGCTGAAAAACTGAAGACAGAGCTGAAAAAAGATGCCGACAAACTACTAAAAGCCAAGAATATCAAATATCAGCTCGACAGGCGAAAAACCATGCTGTCGATAAGCCGCGAATACCTCAAACGAATTATCACACTCTCGCTTGCATACAGAATATTTGAGGAAGATAAGTATTCCGATAAGGCCATTGATATGATGATGTTTGTGAGTGAATACCCCGATTGGAATCCGCAGCATTTCCTTGATGTGGCAGAAATGACTACCGCACTGGCTATCGGTTACGACTGGAATTTTTATCATCTGAACATCAAGGAGAAAGAGATCATCAGAAACGCCATTGTCGAAAAAGGCCTGAGGCCCGGGCTTGAGTATTATACCGATCCTGAGGGCAAGCCGAGGGTTTGGTACAAAATGGATAATAACTGGAATCAGGTGTGCACCGGAGGACTAATAATCGGGGCGCTGGCTGTAGGTGAGGATTTTCCTGATTTGAAAAACAATATCATTTATCACGGTATTAAAAATTTATTGCCGACAATCGAAATGTACATACCCGATGGCGTGTGGTACGAAGGCCCCGGCTACTGGGAATATGCCAACAGCTATCTGGCTTTGATGATATCCTCTCTGAAGTCGGCCCTCGAACATGATTTTGGATTGTCAGCGAGACCGGGCCTTGACAAAACGGCTGATTTTTATGTCAGCACCATCAGCCCGACAGGCCGGTTGTTTAATTTTGCCGATGTTTCAAATGACAGTCCGCGCTTGATTCCCGCCCTGTTTTGGTTTGCCAAAAATTACAATTTGCCCGGAGTATCTTCTTATTATAAAAGCATGCTGGAGCAAAACCTGAATCCCGCTTCACCCTATTATGCAAAACAGAGGAAACGATTCTTTTATCTGTCGTTGCTGTGGTTTGATGACAGCGAACCCGTAGAATATTCCGTGCCAAAAGCGCAATATTTCAAGGGCATGGTGGATATCCTTGTGTTGCAGAGCAAGAAAGGGGGGAAGAATGCGCTCTATCTCGCGGCCAAAGGGGGTAAGGGCAGCCTTAGTCATCAGCACCTCGATGCCGGAAGTTTTGTGATCGATTCCGACGGAGAGCGCTGGGGTATAGATATGGGGTCTGATAATTATTTTCTGCCGGGTTATTTTGACAAAGAGCCGGGAGGTAAACGTTGGAACTATTACAGAAATACGAATAAAAGTCATAGCACTATCGTAATAGGTGATGGAATTCAGTATCCCGACGGGGATTGCAAAATTGTGGATTTCAATGGCGATATCAATCAACCGTTCGGAATCATCGATTTATCCCCGGCATATCCTGAGGCTTCAAGTGTAAAAAGAGGATTTAAGCTGCTCAGTGATGATCAGATGCTCATCCGCGATGAGATTGTTTTTGACAAGAAGCCTAATGATGTGCGCTGGGGCATGATGACTGATGCACAGATTGAGCTGATGGGAGATAAAGCCGTACTGATAAAAAACGGCAAAAAGTTTTTTCTCTCAGTCTTTACCGCCGAACCTGTGGAGTTCAAAATTGAGCCGGCCAAAGCCTGGCACAAAACGGCAAAAGACAATACAGGCAAATTTTTACTCTATCTCAAATTGAATAAGGATCACTCGCGAAGTAATGTAAATATTTCCGTGGTTTTGGGTCGCAACATGAACGGACTCAACAATGTGATTGTGAACAGCCCCCTGCAAACCTGGTAATATCTCTCCCGTTTTTTTCTTCTTGATTTTTGCTTGATTTTCATACATTTCCTGATGAATTTTGGGTTAAAGGTAGAGTCATATAATTGACATGCTTTCGCCATATCCTTTCATGACTTTTTATTGATTTGTCCATTAGTCAAAAATGAACTGAAGTGAAACCGGCAGGGCCGGAGCAAAACTTAGACACACACGAGCGAAATTATATGCTTTGGATAATAGCAAACCTCAAAATATAAACAGATGAAAATATTAAGCATGCTTCTCATGGCCGCAGCCTTTGTCACTACATCGTTATTTGCACAACAAAATCATGATTATCCGTTTAAGCCGGTGCCGTTTACCAAAGTGAAAATCACTGACCGGTTCTGGCAGCCCCGCCTCGAAACAAATCGTGTCGTGACCATTCCATATAATTTCACAAAATGCGAGGAGACAGGTAGAATTGATAACTTTGAGGTAGCTGCGGGCATGAAAAATGGAGCGTTTATCGGCAGGAGATATAATGACTCCGATGTGTTCAAAATCATGGAAGGTGCGGCCTATTCGCTTGCCAATCATCCTGATCCCGAACTGAAAAAATATTTGGATGATCTTATTGCCAAAATAGCGGGGGCACAGGAAGACGATGGCTATCTGTACACCACACGAACTATAAATCCCGAAAAACCTGCTCCGTATGCCGGCGATGAGCGGTGGTCATTTCTTGATCAGAGTCATGAGTTATACAATGTGGGGCATATGTATGAGGCGGCAGTGGCTTATTATCAGGCTACCGGCAAGCGAAATTTTCTTGATGTGGCTTTGAAAAATGCAGATCTGATTGCGAAGACATTCGGACCTGGAAAAAGAGCCGGGTGGCCGGGCCATCAGGAAATCGAGATCGGGCTGGTGAAGTTGTACAGGGTAACGGGCGATGAGAAGTACCTGAAGTTGGCAAAATATTTCCTGGATGCCAGAGGCTATAAGCAGGAAGGTGTTGAAAAACCGCAAAAACTGGATGTTTATACGCAGAGTCATCTGCCGGTATTGGAGCAAACCGAAGCGGTAGGGCATGCCGTCAGGGCTTTGTATATGTATTCGGGTATGGCAGACGTTGCTGCGCTGACAGGCGATGAAAATTATGTAAATGTCATAGAGAAGATATGGGAGAATGTAGTAGGTAAAAAGCTCTATTTGACTGGAGGCATCGGAGCCCGGCATAATGGCGAGGCTTTTGGCGATGATTATGAATTGCCCAATGAATCGGCATACAATGAGACCTGTGCTGCCATTGCAAATTGCTTCTGGAATCAGCGGATGTTTTTGCTCAAAGGGGAGGCGAAATATTATGATGTGCTCGAACGTACTTTATACAATGGCATGTTGTCGGGCATAGCGTTGGAAGGCAATAAATTTTTCTATCCAAATCCCTTAGCCTGTGACGCAAGTTATAAATTTAACCAGGGAGCGCTCACGCGTAAGCCATGGTTTGATTGCTCTTGCTGTCCGTCAAATATCGTTCGGTTTTTGCCTTCGTTGCCGGGATATATTTATGCCACAAGGGGTGATGAGGTCTATGTTAATCTCTACGTTTCAAACGAAGCGGAAATAATGCTGACTGACGGGAGGGGCATCACGATAGTTCAGGAGACAAACTACCCCTGGGAGGGAGCTGTCAGGATCAGCATTGATCCTATGAAAAACAAGTTATTTTTTATGGTTTTGAAATTGAGGGTGCCGGGCTGGGCATCGAACAGGCCTGTTCCCGGTGACTTGTATCATTATCTGACCGAGAGTCGGGATTCTGTAATTGTGAAAGTAAATGGCGACAGTGTTCCCTTGGAATTATCTGATGGCTTTGTAACCATTTCACGAATGTGGAAAAAAGGCGATGAGGTAACCATAAATATGCCCATGCCTGTGAGAAAAGTAGTAAGCCATCCACAGGTTGTAAACAACAGGAATTACCTGGCAATCGAGCGTGGTCCGGTTGTGTATTGTGTGGAGGGGGTTGATCACAATGGTTCGGTCACTAATTTAATTTTGCCGAAAGATGCATCATTTTCCATTAAATGGGAAGGTGAATTGCTGGGAGGTATCGATATCATTTCTGCAAATATCCCGTTTTTTGTGCCGGGAAATGGCGGCTTGTCTATTATGAATCAAATGAATAAACTGAAAGCGATACCTTATTATGCCTGGT
>WGED01000325.1 GCA_015492915.1 Cyclobacteriaceae bacterium | reverse complement strand
TTGCCAAGGGAATAGAGGGTTTTATGCCTGGCCCTGCCGGATTCCCGGTAGGTGCTGACTATACGCAAATAGGTGCCTGATTTCTTCTTTTCTACTCTTAAAAATGCCATGGGCCAAGCATACAAAAAATCCGGCAAAAATCCATGGATGTTTTCGCACTACACTTTTTTGAACCAAAAATGATAACATGTTAATATTCAGCGCGTTACAATTTTGAAAACCCGAAAATATGCCTCAAACTGTCAAAGTCGAGAAATGGATGGGACCATTCCGGACAATCTGATATTAGAGTGGGTTGACGATTCTTACGATCTGGTTTTTGAAAAGCTCCCGAGACATTTGAGGGAAAGCCTAAAGTAAAAGGCCGGATGACCGGCCTTTTCTATTAATAACCTTTTCTGTTGTGCCCTTTTCCATGACATCTCAATGAACAATTCCCTTTAAACGTTCCTTCATCCTCGAAAATCGGAGGATTACCCATGATGCCCCGAACGATATTGAGATCAAAATTAATTAAATGGGTATTGTTAGTATTATTCCCCTGTGTATGACTGATACCATGCGGATCATGGCAAGCATTGCATGGAGTATCTTCTTTTCGGATATGTTTGTCATGATCGCCAAATGATTCGTCATTCAGAATGGAGGTTCTGCTATGACAGCTATAACAGAGCTCATAATTTGTAGCTGATTCAGGAGTAAAATCAGCAGTCTCATATCTGTATTTTAAAATATGGGGATATATTGAGCCATGGGGCCCTGCAGGCGAAGAACCATCGCTTGCATGGCAATCGGTACAATAAATTATGCTCGTTTCAGTCAGTGGTGGTATCAGGCTTGGTACATCATTATTTGCTCCCGGTCCTTCGATCGGATGGAATGACGGATTAGCAAGATCAAATTCCAACCGCACATTATTTTGTTCGATAACCCTCGTTGTCGGACTACCCGGCTTGGCCGGGCTGTCTGCATGACAACGGTAGCAGAGTTCATAAGAATATGAAAGTGGGTCTGTTGTGTTTCCGCTCTGGTCAATTCCCGGAAGGTCCGTCAGTGGGCCACTGGCCAGAGGAGCTGATGCGGTACTATTATTTACCGCATGGGGGTTATGACAATCCTGGCATTCCACATGTTGTGTTGTTGCCATTACTGATTCAGCGGGATCATGAATGTTGCTATAGGAGTACACATCATGCGTATACGGTTTAAGCATTTGCGTTTCTATATCCGTTGATGCCGTATTCCCATTATGGCAATCAAGGCAATTTCCCTCTTCAGTTGAAGATTTTAGGACCCAAGGCTTACCCGGTGAATTATGAGGATCATGGCAATTTTCACAGGCATTTTCTGCCACCGTCGCATAAGGGAATTCCATATGACTCCAGGGATTTGGCGCAGACCCGTTCCAGGTTGCAGCCGAGGTACTGTGAGTTGATGTAGACCACGGACCTTTGTCATGACAACTCAAACATAATTCCGAATTGCGATTGGTAGCAAGCAAAAATTTTGAATTTGTATTATCATGCGGATCGTGACATGACACGCATTGTACTTTACCGTTTTCCAAATGAACAGGGGCAAGTATTGCCGATGGGTCTCTCAATTCTCCATCGGAAGCAGCCAGCGATGGTGTGTAACTAAACGAAGCGGGATGATCATCACTCAAATCCGTGGTGAGATTTTTAGGCCCCGTAGGCATGGTTGTAATTCCACCGCTAAATTCAATATCGGTTGCTCGGCTTACCACATTACCGAGAGCAATGGTGCCATCATGACAAGAAAGGCATAATATTGCTGACCCGTCAGGCTGACCGGGCAATGCTTGTAAGGTGGAACTATTGTATAAAGTATAGGTCGCTCCCGATGCATTTTTGTTCCACAACGGCTTCAGCGGAGTGCTGGAATGGGGAGTATGACAAAATATGCATATTTCTGTCTCTGATACAGCCTTAACGGCGCCCGGACCACTTACCGATAAATTATGTTCCGTATCGACCACCGATTGTCCCATCAGAAAAACCGGCAATAAAATACTGGCAAAAAATATTAAACTCGCTCCTTTATTCATGATTGACCAGTTTAAATACCTGAATACGCGAATTATAGCTATCCGCTACAAAAATGTAATCATCCTTACTTATATATATACCGGAAGGCATCCAAAAATCACCATCATTTCTGCCTTGTTGACCAAAATTGTATAAAAAATTTCCTTTTGAGTCAAATATCTGCACAGTGTGGAACAATGCGTCGGCAACATAGATGTTCCCATGCGAGTCAACAGCAATTCCTTTTGGCATGGCAAAATAACCGGAACCATCACCTGCCTCACCAAACATTGAAATCAATTCTCCGTCACTATTAAAAATCTGAACCCGATAGTTCATAGAATCCACGATATATACTAAGCCCTTGTCATCGATCCAGATATGGGTGGGGTAATTAAATTCACCTTCCCCTATACCCCTTTTTCCGATAGTCCTTATCAGAGTACCGTCTTTGCTCAAAACAGCTATCCTGTGAGCTTTGGTTTCCAGCACCCAGATTTCATTTTTTGATTCCAGGTAAGCTATCCCCGTCGGTTGTTCCAGGTTAACAGACACCTTGAACGGGGTGACTTTTTTGGCTCCCTGGCGAATAACAAATATTTTACCCAACCGTGAGTCCGTAAACAACAATCCGGTTCCGGGCACCCTGCATATATCAACAAGAGATCCTAAGGGTCGATCGTCCTCCAATTTCAGTTTGTATAACGAACTCTTCTCTTTTTCAACTATAAAAACGGATCCTGCCTTTTGGTCCAGCACCCAATATTTTTTCGGGCTATCCGCATAAATGGCAACAGGCTTTATGAAAACTGCCGGCCTAATGCCAAAAACTGCGTTACCAACCTTTTTAAGGAATTTATTTTTTGTTTTAATGCCCTGTGGTGTCGGATAAGTACTGACCCATTGTACAGATTTTTCATCATTCAAACCAACATTCACAGGGGCCTTATTACCATTTTGAGCCACTGAAACCGTATGAACAAATCCCATCAGACACAATATCATCACCTGTAATTTCCCGCTCATAGGTTTTAATTAAAAATTATGACATGTCAAACACAGCAGACTCTGCCTGTTTGATTTCCAAAGCGACAGATAATTCTCATCCAAATTTATGTTGTCAACTTTGGGACAGGTGCTGCATGCGACCTTTTCCATGGAAAAATGGGCATTATGACACGATACGCATTCGACACGGCCATTTACAAGCAAATCCTCAGCAATGGTACCGCCCAAACCTGAAGAAGTGGTATCGGGATCGTGTAACCTGTATCGTCCCTTGTTTTTCGCCCTGTATTCGACAGACACAGGATGATTGTGTGAATACCTGCTTCTGCCATCGAGAATATGCCATATATCGACCCTGTGATCAAAACCCGCTACAATGCCATCATGGCAGGAAATACACAGCTTGGACACACCCGATACATATATGGAATCCGGGCTTACAATGGTATCATTTTCATAGGAGATTATAAATCTCTTTCCTGATTTCTCGTCAGAACTATAAACATGACACGGGTTGCATGGTTCATTCACTTCCCAGCTTTCTTTTGTGAACTTATGAGGATTTCTTACCATTTTCTGACTGTAAACAGCAACACTTATGCATATTAATCCTCCGACCGATATAACCCTGAAATATTTTAATCCCTTCATAGAAACAATATCTTAAGTTCGACTAATTGATCCTAACGGAATCCAGCACAGCCGCCTTCCGCTCATAGCTTTGTTTATCGTGACACCCTGTCAGACACGATCCGCCGTTTTTCAACACTTCATACTGAATCGGCATGTCCCATTTACCAAACATTGTATTAGTCCTGATCAAATTCTTATTCCCGGCACCATGCATATCATGGCACAGGTTACAGTTGCGCCCGCGATCACCTTTTATGTGCAGGTAATGCAGATTCTGATTGCCATCCCTGAAATTGGTAGCGGTTTCAGTAGTGGGAGATTCAAACAATTTTTTATCGTGGCATGTAAAACACAGTTCAAAATTTTCGACAGTGGCCTTTGTATAATTTCTAGTCGGATACGGCAATGAAAGCAAATTCCCTTCCTTTGAAGTATGGGGCCTGTGACATCCCGTACATCCTTTTTTCTCAATGGCACCATGAATGGTATTTCCCTCCTTTAACTGCTGCCCGACCGCCGCGATCAATCCACTCTCTGTTCTTATGGTTTTGTCATGACAGCTAAGACAGATTTCCATTTCTTTGCCTTTAAGTACATGGGCTTCGTCCGAGGCGTGCGGAGTATGACAGTTCAAACAGGACTCTTTCTCATTAATAGCGCCATGCACGAGGTTTGCACCGCTGATTTCGTTGTGGATATCATCATGACAACTGAGGCATAAATCCTGTGGTTTCATATCAGAAAGGTGTGCCTCTTTGGAGCTGTGGCCATTGTGGCAGGCAAAGCAATCCTTCTTCTTGAAGGGGTTATGAACATGGTCCTTTTTCAATTCCTTGCGTATGCTCTTGTGGCAGCTTCTGCACAAACGGTCGAGTTTGGTAGTTTTTAAAAATGTTTTATTACTGGCCTGATGGGGGTTGTGACATGCGGCACACTCACCGTCTTTGACAGCCCCATGTATCATATTCTCCTTTGGAATTTTCAGATCATGACACTCATAGCAAAGCGACGCCACCGGATTTGCCTTGACAAGATACAGATTCGGAGAATGGTGGATATCATGACATTTCAGGCATTCTCCCTTCTGTGAAGGATCGTGAACAAATTCTTCTTCCGCCTTTGAATCGTGACATTCATAGCATAATCCGGGAACATCATTCTTCAAGGTGAATCCAACTACATTCTCCAATGGGTGTTCCTTTCCATTTGATACATGGCAACGCTGACAGTCCTTTTTTGCCGGCGCATGTACTGTTTCATCTTCTAACAAATCATTATGGCAATCTGCACAGGTTTTAGCCGAATCAATAAATGACAATCCACTGTTCAAGGTAAAATCGCCAATGGAAGATTCATATATAGTTGCATCATTAATTCTATAAGAATTCGTCTCACTTCTTTTCTCAGGAAAAATATTAGTTATCCATACCATACTACTCAATCCAATTATCCACAACCATATTGAAATCATTAACTTATCCATATGCCGATATATTTAAAATCTTCTTTCAACCTGAAAATATACTCCCCAATAATCTATCTGCTCACTTATGTAATATCGTCTGTAAACTTCAAGTCCAAGTCGGATGTAAATCTTATGAACACTAGTATTAAATTCGGTTTTTGCCCTGATTAGATCAAGATCGATTTCATCACCAACCTGTTTCCTGTACTCTAAATCCAGATTTACCTTCATTCTTGGTTTAATTAGATACACTGCTTTACCAAATATACTTGCATATAGCTGATCTGTGTTTGTTTCAGTGAGCGTAAGATCTGTGACATCACCGTTCATCGAAAGTAATATCTTTTTACCGATCTTGCCATCCATTTGCAAAAAATATCTCCATTTTTCATAAGGCACTATTGTACTGTTGTATATATCTCTCTCAACGCCAGCATTAATGAATTTATATTGAATCCTCAATCCAAAAATATTCCTTTTAAAATAATTCAAAGTAACAAAGTTTGGCGACTCAACATTTGTATAATCTTGATTAATGTATGTATAATACATTTCCACCAACCTTTCAAATAGGCTTACCCTGGCTGTAAATGAATTGATGTGCGTTGTGAAATTATATGATCCTATCTGAGCAGCTTCATAATCCACAAGCACAAGGGCATTATTTGGGATTTGTCCTCCCGGAACTCGCTTGATTTCCGTATATTCCCTCCTCTCTATAAGTAAATAATCTACATCACGCTGATATATAATTGACCCGAATTCATCCTTAACTATTACAGATTCAAGGTCTATATAAGGCCTGTTCAATAAAATAACTTGATTGTCTACCAATATATGTTCCTCGTTCGTGACTATAATTATGGAATCTGGATTTGCGACTACATTTTGGTCTCTTCTGGTATAGTTATATATAAGATTTAATGTACCATTTGTTGGAATTTTCTTTATATAATTCACATTAAACCCATAAGTTATCCTCTTTTCAGTATAAGCTGTATTAACCGTCTTGATATAATCATATATTAAACCAGTTCTCAGGCTATTATATAATTGATGCTCAAGGCCCCCTCCATATCCATTTTGTGTGTATCGTTGACGTTCCTGCGTTGTTTTGATATATCTGTAATTAGCATTGAATCTGAATTTTCTGGGTAATTTAAAGTTAACATTCTGAAATGATTGGATACGATCCTGGTTTAAAACTCCTCGCTGATTTAGTGTATTGATATATGATTTAAATAAATACTTTTTAGCATGATCAAAGAAATACGTATTGAACAGCTCCCATTTATCGTAATCATTTCTTATTTGAACGAAATTCTGATTCTCTCTGAAATATTTATACCTGGTATATTTTAATTCATTCCTGTCACCAAGTTTTGTAAAAGACTTTTTCACTGATCCCACCAAGTCACTTTGTTTATCCCGAAAAGTACGTCCTGTTTCAATTTCAAGTTGATTGAGTTTTCTGTCCTGA
This sequence comes from Cyclobacteriaceae bacterium, assembly GCA_015492915.1. Classification (GTDB taxonomy): domain Bacteria; phylum Bacteroidota; class Bacteroidia; order Cytophagales; family Cyclobacteriaceae; genus JAAUQL01. The sequence goes on along the minus strand of WGED01000325.1, from coordinate 577 downwards.
AAACTGATATATAGGGGAAGAATTTTATTTACATATTGATACTTTAATCCCCATTGCCTGTGATTCGTTCTCAAGCTGGACACATATTCTCTGGTAATCAAATTCTGACCTATATCAAAACTCCCCGACAGATTCATTGGCTTTCCACTAAGTAAAAATCCTCTGATATTAAGCCTGGAAAAAGTAAGAACTTCTGATCTGTCCGGACTTACCGTATAATTCTGTCTGGAGGTGCCGGGATTAAATTCACCACCCACATCAAGCATAAACAGATTGGGATGACCAATATAACTTCGCGTGTATAAGGCAAATTTCCCGAGCACATAAGGAAATTTAGACTTATCCACAAAATTCTGTAAAGTACGGCTTTGCTGCCTGTAAAAACCCCCTACTCCTACATTTCCGGAATACGACATCAGCTTCCATGCTCTAAACTCATAATTTTCATTTTGAGCATAGCTATGACCAGTCAGAATAATCAATATCAATATCAATATAATGAACTTTAGCCTCAACACCTTCTAATCAATCAGTTTAGCATAAACTCATTTTCACCTCCATGAGGATTATGACAGCT
>WGED01000324.1 GCA_015492915.1 Cyclobacteriaceae bacterium | reverse complement strand
GACATAACAATAGTGCATTATGCCTCCTCATCAAACGTGCTGATTTTCTTCCCGCCCTGGCGGGACAAGTTGTACTTTAACCTCTCATAACGAAATCCTGGTGAGTATTTTGGGTTTAAAAAACATGATCCTCGCACTTGTTGCGAGGTCTCCCAAAATGAAATGAATATCCTGTTCCTGCATATCGGCAGGTTGAAGACCGGGATAGCCGAGCAAGATTGTTACAGAGTATTTTTCAAACAGTCCTCACGGTAGCCTCTCTATGAAAAATCAATGATTATTCATGAAGATATTTCATCGGCCTTCCCCGGATTGCCTGTTTGAAATTACCACGAAAAAAAAGCCTCCGTTTTCATGGCGGAGGCTTTACAATGTCTTACAGCATGGGTGTAATTGGTTTTTTAAGCTTTTTCCAGCCAAGCACTTCGTCGATGGCTTTTTTTGTCGCATGGTCCTGAAGTACGAGGGCAGCGACACTTTTTTCCACCTCTTCGTTCCACTCTTCGTCACTCTGGGGCCTTCTGAGGTCGGTGATGAACGGGATTTTAGCCTTGTGGTGTTCAGAAACTTCCAGATCTCTCGACTCAACATTGCCATAGATTACCTTCTCACCTTCCACATAACCGTCGTTATTGACGAAAGCAGCAATTTTCAGGTACTTATTGCCGGGATCCACCTCCGACCTCATGATAAATCCGCAGGTCAGAAAGGATCCGTGAGCATTGGCGCTTATAATTTTTCCGACAGACATAATAACACGTGTTTAAGTTTAAAAAATAGCGGTTAACCGATTGCTCTCACCATTAAAACATGTCCCGCTAAGTATGAGTTCCTGTGATGACCGAAATATCCATGGGTTTCGCAGATATTTCGGATTGATGAAATTCCTGATCCTCAAGACGTTATGTGAAACAGCTATCCTTTATTTTTCATAATCAGTGAAAATAAAGAGGTTCTTATCGTTTAAATGAGCTCCGTAGGAGCTATATGTTTTAGCCCGGGGTACAAACCCTCGGAACCGGAGTTAAAGGGAACCGGGTTTTGGCGTGCATTTTTGCTGATGCCGGATGAAAGCGCTGGTTGGCAAAAATCATGACAAAACCATTATCAGGGGGCGAATGGTTCAGAAATTAAAGTGTTAAATATATGACTTGATTGGATTAGTTAAAGTGTTGTGCAATAAATCGGATAGTCATAGGAGCAATTATTGTTGTAATACGGCACTTTATTGCCTCCGTTTAAAGACCTTAAATAATCCCGGAGAGATACCAATAAGTTACGTACCGGATAAGTTTTAATGTTTTATCCTATTCGTCTCAATTCACTGGCTTTTTTGCTCTCTGCCCCTTTTCTTTGCATCTTAATCATTTTTAATTTTTACCAACCTGCCATAATGAAGAAAAAGATATTGGTGACCGGTGGCACAGGATACATCGGTTCGCACACAGCGGTTGAACTCATCAACAGCGGTTTTGAAGTATTAATCATTGATAATCTGTCCAATTCACGCGAAGACGTACTCGAAGGAGTTGAGCAGATCACGGGCGTCAGACCCGCCTTTTATAATTTCGACCTTTGTGATCTGTCCCGGCTCGATGATTTTTTCAGAGAGCATTCCGACATGGCGGCGATCATTCACTTTGCGGCATACAAAGCCGTGGGGGAATCGGTTGAAAAACCCTTACTCTACTACCGCAATAATCTCGTTTCGCTCATAAACCTCCTTGAACTGATGGGAAAATACCACGTTCCCAATATGGTTTTTTCCTCATCCTGCACCGTATACGGTCAACCGGAGAAACTGCCCGTGTCGGAACAGTCGCCGATTCTGCCGGCAGAGTCGCCTTACGGCAATACCAAACAGATCAGCGAGGAGATCATCCGTGACACGCTGAAAGCCGTCAATGAACTCCGGGCCATTTCTTTGCGGTATTTCAATCCCGTGGGGGCACACGACTCGGGGTTGATCGGTGAATTGCCGCTCGGTGTGCCCAACAACCTGGTGCCTTTCATCACGCAGACGGCTGCCGGCCTTCGCGATGAGCTGAGTGTTTTCGGTGATGATTACGATACGCCCGACGGCACAGCTATCCGCGATTATATCCATGTGGTCGATCTGGCAAAAGCGCATGTAATAGCCGTGGAGCGCATGCTGAAAAACAAGCAGAAATCAAGCTGCGAAGTGTTTAACCTCGGCACGGGCAACGGCTATTCGGTGCTGGAGGTGATCAAAGCTTTTGAAAGTTCGACGGGTGTCAAATTAAAGTATAAGATCGTGGGGCGCCGCGCCGGTGATGTGGAAAAGGTATGGGCCGACACCACCTTTGCCAACAAAGAACTGGGCTGGAAAGCCGCACGCGACATCAACAACATGATGGCTACAGCATGGAAATGGCAGCAATACCTGATGGCAAACAAGGATAGATACTTAGTGTTAAGTCAAGAATAAAATGATGCCGG
>WGED01000323.1 GCA_015492915.1 Cyclobacteriaceae bacterium | reverse complement strand
ATGAAAGCTTGTCTCTTGTGCTTGATCCCTTGTCCGGAGCGAAAAGTACTCCCAAAACGGCCCCTGTGGCTGCTCCCACCAGAAATGCCATAATTGAATTTGTCGTCTTACTCATAATCTCAATGTTTTATATTTTATTTATTATCCAATAATCCCCTGCCGCTTTTACGGATCACTCCTTTATCAGCCAATTCTATGGCCAAACTGTCGAGTAATCCGTTTATAAATTTTTTACTTTTCGGCGTACTGTATGTTTTAGATATTTCTATAAACTCATTAATGGTCACTTTGGTTGGGATGCTCGGGAAATGGATCATTTCGGCCAAAGCCATTTTTAATAACACCTTATCTGTAAGCGCCAGACGATCTATATCCCAGTTTTTCAGCTTCCCTTCCATCAAGCTTTCAAGGTATTCATTTTCCTTTACCGTAACGCTGTAAAGCTCCCTTACATACTCCGAATCATCATCCCAATTATACGATACATCGGCAATATGCATCTCGTCATTTTCATCCTTAACCGATTTAATGGTTTTCAAAGCCAGACTTCTGACAATCAGCTTGTTTTGTAACCAATCCAAGTCAACGTCTTCAAAGAAATTGTCAAAGACATCGTTCTTGAAAATGACTTTTCTGCAAATATAATCTACAATGAGCCAATCTTCAGCATAGTCGGGGTTTTCTTTTTTGATGTATTCCCTGAATGTTTCATCCTTGTTGAGGGCACCTTTGTACCAGTCACGCAACAAATCCTCCTGCCCCTCCCACCTTATTTTGTAATCTTCTTTTAGTTTTTTGAATGTTTTGTCAAGAGAAATTTTAGCAATGACTTTGTTGCGATAAAAATTAAGCCTGATGATTGCTTTTTCTCCCAGTATCTCTGCCAGGTCCCTTTTCTCGTCGGCGTGTTTTTTATTTTGCCACGCCAGTTCTTCAAGTAAAGACAATACCAGCAAGTGATCTTTGATGATTTTCTCCGCCTCGTCTTCAAGGCTGTGGAGCAGTCTTTTAAAATCCTGTTTGTTCTGGGTTTCCACAAATCTGAGAGCCTCTTCTACCTCTTCAGTAACTTCTTCAGCGACTTTTTTATCACTCCCTTTCTCAAAAAGTTTCTTGAATTCACCAATTGCAAGCTTTTTCTTTTTATCCAACTCATCCTTGTCGGCGATTTCCATGGAATTGAGATCGGGAGAGAACCTTTTATCCAAAAGGTCGATAGCCATCTGGTAATTGGCCCGTTTGCTGCTCTCGAGAGCATACAGATGTTTGAAGGCTTTAATTCTGAGCGATCGCCGGTTTATCATTGATATTACTTAAAAGAACGATTTCTGCGTATTGCAACAAATAACTTACTTAACATTTTACGATCATTCTCATGAGAAAATGGTCATTTTTCCATGGCTTTTGACCACCCTGCAAAGGTCACACACATTCATGGATAAATAAAGCATTCATGAATGTTTTTATTTTCTGAGCTTCGGGAAAAAAGAGTAAAATAATATTTACATCGACCTTTTGACCCTCGCCACATCCTCAATTCGTTTTATCGCCAGCTTCATTGCTGCTTCCTGGGTGCTCACACCTTCGCGTTCAGCAAGATTGAGAATGTCAAGTGTGGTCTGATAAATTTTCTCTGTCTTTTTATAAACCCGTTCTTTAGTCCAACCACCGAGGTAATTAATGCCCACATTGATGAGGCCTCCCGCATTAATGAGGAAGTCCGGTGCGTAAAGGATACCTTTCTCAATCAACCTCTTGCCATGCACTACATCATCACCGAGTTGATTATTGGCCGCACCTGCAATGATGTCACATTTAAGCCTCTCGATGGTATTGTCATTTACTGTAGCCCCAAGAGCACAGGGAGAGTAAATGTCCACATTCAGATCATAAATCTCACTTTCACCCACTACGACAGCGCCAAATCTGGCAGCGGCGGCTTTTGCCTTTTCTTCCGAAAGATCAGAAACAAAAAGCTTCACATTTTCCTTGCTCAGGTACTCGAGCAGGTGCATGCCAACATGTCCTGTGCCCTGTACGGCAATCTTCTTTCCTACGAGTGAGTCATTGCCATAAGCCTTTTTTGCGGCAGCTTTCATGCCCATGTAAACGCCGTAAGCTGTGACCGGCGAGGGATCACCGCTCCCGCCTAAAGATTCGTCAAGGCCCGTAACATATTTGGTTTCCATGGCGATATATTCCATATCGTCGGGCGACATATTTACATCCTCGGCGGTGATATACTTACCATGAAGATTTTCGATAAACCTGCCAAACCGTCTGAGCAGCTTTTCATTTTTCAACTTCGCAGCATCGCCAATGATCACAGCTTTTCCCCCTCCAAGGTTGAGCCCTGAGATGGACGCCTTAAATGTCATGCCTCGGGCCAGACGGAGCACATCATTGAGCGCCTCCATGTCTGAGGCGTAATTCCACATACGTGTACCCCCGAGTGCCGGACCGAGCATTGTATTGTGAATGCTGATGATGGCCTTGAGCCCTACCTCCGTATCATTACAAAAAATCACCTGTTCGTGGTGGTGTTTCGCTAATTCTCCGAAAATTTCAAACTCTTTGACATTTTCCGAATTTTTTATTTCTATCATTAATCTGTCGTTTAGTTTGGGTTTTAAATTTAGGTTTTTACATTTTGAGCGATACGAGGTAAAATTACTATATTTTACGATTATTACAATTTTAAAAAATACCCCCTAAAATTATAAATTTTTCAACAGGCAATAAATGAAGGAACTCAGCTACCTCAATAAATATTTTCTCAAATACAAAACATACCTTGGGCTGGGGGTGGTTTTTATC
>WGED01000322.1 GCA_015492915.1 Cyclobacteriaceae bacterium | reverse complement strand
GTTTACCTCTCACCATGGGACCGCAACCACCGTGACTACGGCACACCGGAATATATCAAATACTTCCGGTGGCAATTGGAAGAGCTGCTGACCAATTACGGGGACGTCTTCGAAGTGTGGTTCGACGGCGCCAACGGCGGCACGGGTTACTACGGCGGCGCCAACGAAAACCGCAAAGTGGACCGCAAAACCTATTACGACTGGCCCACCACACGCAGGATGGTACGCGAGTGGCAGCCCTGGGCGGTGATGTTCAGCGATGCGGGCCCTGATGTGCGATGGGTAGGCAACGAGCAGGGATGGGCCGGCGAGACCAACTGGTGCACCCTGCGCCGCGATGAGTTTTACCCCGGCTCGCCTAACTACAAGGAACTGACCAACGGCCATGAAGACGGCACGCATTGGGTGCCCGCCGAGGTGGATGTGTCCATCAGGCCGGGGTGGTTTTATCACAAATCGGAAGATCATAAAGTAAAGACTGTCAAGCAGTTGGTGGATATCTATTATCATTCGGTAGGCAGAAATGCTTCGCTTCTGCTCAACCTGCCACCCGACCGGCGCGGGCTGATACCCGAAATCGACGTCGAACGGCTGATGAAATTTACGGAAGTGATCAGGAATGATTTTAAGACCAATCTGGCGGTGGATGTGGATGTGGAAGCAGACCATGTTCGCGGTAACGCCCGGAAATATAATGCCCAAAAAACCATAGACGGCAAAAAAGACACTTATTGGGCGACCGACGATGACGTGACTACCGCATCACTGACTATTGACTTTGGCAAAGAAACGACCTTCAACAGGTTTCTCGTGCAGGAGTACATACCCCTTGGCCAGAGGGTGAAGAAATTCTCCATCGAAGCATGGGTGGACGGCAACTGGAAGACCATCGACACGCAGACTACCATCGGTTACAAACGCATCCTGAGGTTTGACAATGTGACATCCGACAAACTGAGATTCAATATTTTAGACTCCAAAGCCTGTCCGCTCATCTCAAACATCGAAGTGTATCATGCACCGAAGTTGCTAGAGCCCCCGGCCATTTCACGCAATAAAAATGGCATGGTTTCCATAGCGGCATTCGATACGCAACTGGAAATATTCTATACGCTCGACGGCAGCGAGCCCACAACATCCGCGAGCAAATATTCCGAACCGTTTGAGATGAAAGGCAAAGGCGTGGTAAAGGCCATCATCCATGACCCCGAATCGGGTAAAAACAGTGAAATTTCCATGAGAGAATTTGATATCAGCAAAGATAAATGGACGGTGGTGTCGCCGTCGCCCGACAAAGACCCACGGGGAAAATTCCTGATCGACGCTAAAGTACGCAGCGTCTGGAAAAGCGACCCCCAAAAGAAGCTGCCGCAATCGGTGGTCATCGATCTGGGAGCAATGCTGAAGCTCAAAGGGTTCACCTATCTGCCCACACAGGCGCGATATATCGACGGCACCGTGGCGGCATATGCTTTTTACATCAGCAAAGATGGCCGCAATTGGGCAAAAGCAGCTGAAGGTGAGTTTAGCAATATTAAAAACAACCCTGTGGAGCAGGCTGTGATGTTTGAGCCTGCCGAAGCGCGCTATATAAAATTCACCGGACTGAGAGAGATCGACGACAGGCAGTTTATGACCATCGCCGAACTGGGTGTGCTGACGGAATAGGAAACCGGTAATATAAATATAAGTGAATCAACCGGTTAAGGTGTTTCTGAACCAATGAAATCTAAATAATAAATCATGAAAAAACTGCTTTTGATCATCGCTGCCCTTTGGATTTCGAACTCAATTTATGCCCAAAATCCATTGGATGAAAAGCTGCCGGTGCGCGGCTTTTGCATTGCTTCTCCCAAGCCTGATGGCGTGGAACGATTTGTAAAATTCATTGATGAAGAACTGGCGCCAAGGCATGTGAACACGCTTATCCTGCGGGTGGATTACAACTATCAGTTCAAAAGCCATCCTGAGCTCCGCGACAGCATCGCCCTGTCGAAAAAGGACATCAAAAAAATCGTAAAAATATGCAGGGAAAATGGCATAAATCTCATACCGCAGATCAATTTGCTGGGACACCAGTCATGGGCCAACAAAGTGGACAACCTGCTGCGGGTCTATCCCGAATTTGATGAAACCCCATGGGTAAAAATGCCCAAAAACTATAAATGGCCCAATGAGGACGGGCTGTACTGCAAAAGCTACTGCCCCCTGCACCCGGAGGTGCACAAAGTAGTCTTTGCGCTCATCGATGAGATCATGGAAGTTTTTGAGGCCAACGCCTTTCACGCAGGTATGGATGAGGTCTTCTACCTTGGCGAAAGCAAATGCCCGCGCTGCTCGGGCCGCGACAAAGCCGAACTGTTTGCCGGTGAGGTGACAAGGATCAGGAACCACCTGGCGCAAAACGGATACGAAATGTGGATCTGGGGCGACCGCCTGATCGACGGCAAAACGACGGGCATGGGCATGTGGGAAGCCAGCATGAACACCACCTACCGTGCCATCGACCTGATCCCGAAAGATGTGTTCATCTGCGACTGGCACTATGAGCGGGCTGACCCGTCGCCGGTCATGTTTGCCATGAAAGGCTACAGGGTGGCCATTTGTCCGTGGAGAAAAGCTGACGTAGCCCTGAAGCAACTGGACATGATGCTGAGCCTGAGAGAAAATGCCACACCACAAATGAAGGACCGTTTTCAGGGGATGATCCAGACGATATGGACCAGTGCCGAAAACTACATGGATTTGTACTATGGCGTAAAGGAAAAGCCTGCCGATGCCAAGGGTGATCAGGTGAAATGTTTTAAAGACCTTTTTGAAGCCATTGGAAAAACAGCCGGCAAATAGCCATTTTTTATCATCCACCAATCGGCATTTAACAAATTCTCAGGGTATTTATTGTTTCAATTGTATTGATGAAAGGATTATTTAAAATTCATGGCTTCCGGTCGTGAAATATTTTTAAAAAGGATTTTATGGAAACAGTATCGCAAGAAGCACCCAAAAGCAAAAGAGTCCTGTCCATTGACGCCCTGCGCGGATTTGACATGTTTTTCATATCGGGCGGGGCAGCATTTCTGCACTACATCCACGGCAAGACGGGCATGCGTTGGGTGGATGTGATCGCCGAGCAGATGGAACATGCCCAATGGCACGGTTTTACTTTTTATGATTTTATTT
>WGED01000321.1 GCA_015492915.1 Cyclobacteriaceae bacterium | reverse complement strand
CATTATGGTAAGTCCCGACATTCATCTTGGGGGACTCACTTCGGGCGGGCTCGGATGGACGGACACGGGCAATAAGGAGGTGATCGGCGGCCTGGCGAGGGATTTTTATCACCGTATCTGGCTCGAATATCAAAAACCGGAAAGCTGGAAATGGCAGACACGGGAGGAATACGGCAACAAGGGACAGGGCACGCCTGCCATCGACGGCGCTAACAGAACGCAATGGATATTTGAACCGCATATCGCGGAAAAAGTGTTTGAAGACCTTATCGAAGAAAACCATATCCCGGTTTATCGAGATGAGTGGCTCGACAGGGAAAATGGCGTGGAGTTGCATGAAAAAGGCATAAAATCCATAAAGACCCTTTCGGGGAAAGAGTTTAAAGGCCATGTGTTCATCGACGCCACTTACGAAGGCGATCTGATGGCTGCCGCCGGCGTGAGTTACACTGTCGGCAGGGAGGCTAATTCCGTTTACGGCGAGCAGTGGAACGGAGTGCAAAAAGGTGTTTTTCATCACGGGCATTATTTTAAGTCAAACATATCGCCGTTTGTGGTGCCCGGAGACCCGACCAGCGGTGTGTTGCCGCGAATATCTACAGAGCCGCCGGGCGAAAACGGCCGGGGCGATAAAAAGGTGCAGGCTTACTGTTTCAGAATGTGCCTGACCAGGCATCCCGAAAACCGGGTGCCATTTCCCAAGCCGGAGGGTTACGACCCTTATCAGTACGAACTGCTGCTCAGGGTGTTTGAAGCTGGCTGGCGGGAAACTTTCAATAAATTTGACCCCATTCCCAATAAAAAGACGGATACCAATAACCACGGTCCCTTCAGCACCGACAACATCGGCATGAACTACGACTATCCCGAGGCGTCGTATGAGCGCCGCAAGGAGATCATCAAAGAGCATGAGCAGTATCAGAAAGGCTTGATGTATTTCATAGCCAACGATCCGCGGGTGCCTGCCGACGTACGTGAGGAGATGGCACAGTGGGGCCTGGCGGCGGATGAGTTTACCGACAACGGCAACTGGCCGCATCAGATCTATGTGCGCGAGGCCCGAAGGATGATTGGCGAAATGGTGATGACCGAGCATGAGATTTTGGGCAAAAAAGCGGTGATGCATCCTGTGGGGATGGGCTCCTACACCATGGATTCGCACAATGTGCAGCGATACATCACCGAAGAAGGCTATGTGCAGAATGAGGGGGATATCGGCGTTCATCCCCCAAAACCTTATCAGATCGGTATGGAAGCCCTGCTGCCCAAACAGGAAGAATGTACCAATCTGATCGTGCCTGTCTGCGTGTCGGCTTCGCACATCGCTTTCGGATCGATACGCATGGAGCCCGTTTTCATGATTCTCGGGCAAAGCGCCGGCGCCATCGCCACAACGGCGGTGAAAGAGCAAATACCGGTGCAGCAAATGAATTATGAAATACTAAAAACGAAGCTGGAACGTGACGGACAGGTGCTTTTCGGCAAATAGCCTTGTGGGGCGACATATCCTGATTTAAAATACAACCTAACCAACGAAAACCTATGAAAAAATCAAAACGACCAAAACCGTTGAGGGCTTACTTCATATCGCTGGCCATACTGGCTGTCTGGATATGGGGCCTGAATCTGCTTTTCTCACATTTCACATCGACAGACTATTTTGCATGGTACCTGAAAAACGGCTCTTTTATCAGTCTGGGAACGGCTTTTTTTGCGCTGGTATGGAAAAAACTCGAAGACTACAAGGGCCTGCTGGCATGGCATCCGGCCGAATTTATGGGTTCGTGCATGGTGCTTGCCGGGGTGTTTTTTTCGGCCATTGCCACCAATCTCGGCGGCCCGCTGGATGGTGTGAAAAAAAGAAAGTATGATGCCGTCACGGTCATCGAAGTACTGTGGGATGGCTTTATGGCGATTTTTATGGGATTGCTGATGGCGCTGGCCGTGTTGGGATGGGTCATTTTTGTGGCTCCGCTGTACTATGTTCTCACGCTCATTACGGGAGCCACCGCGAGGCGCGAAATGCGGGGAACCGGTCGCCGTCTGTTGGTACGAAAGGATGGCGCCAAAACGGTGATTGAAGAGCAGCCGGCCACACAGCCGGTGCCGGAGGGCGCCGTGGATGTGTCCTTTGGCACGAGTCCCTTTGCGCTTACCAACGCGCTGAATGCAGCGGTGCTTTTGGTGATTAAGCTGCTGGTATGAGGATGAAGGCGGGTGTAAACCTTGAGTTAAACTGACAGAATGGGTGTTCGGGCAGTTGCCGGAGACTGTACTTGTAAGGCCATTTCCCCAAAGTTTTAATATGCTTAAATTTCAGGTGTAGTAGAAAAATTATTATAATTGCATAATAATTCTATTGAAATAGAAAAAAATGAATAAAACACTTGAAATTCTATCGGAATATAATATTTGGAATGGTGAATATTTGCCTGAAGGCTACCGGCGCATTCAATAT
>WGED01000320.1 GCA_015492915.1 Cyclobacteriaceae bacterium | reverse complement strand
TTTTCTTCCATGAGGTCCGTGAGATTCGGGTTGTTTGCCGTACGACTGAAGGTATGAGCAGGCGTCCTGCCGTAATTCAGCCTGTAATAGCCGGGTTCCGGCTCGGGATGTGGCTTGTACACAGGCATGGGATCAAATCCTTCTGCCTCCAGTTCGGTAGAGTACAGCTCGATTTTACCGGTATTGGTATTAAATTCAATGTCCTCATCATCGGCGAAATACAGGTCATCATATTCTCTCGGGAATTTCCTGACACCAATTTTCTTCATTTCCTCAAGGGAAGTGCCCACCTGTTTCAACTGCCAGTCGAGCAAATGCTCGATGTCTTTCCATGGAAAATATTCATCCAGACCCATTTTGTGGGCCAGTTGTTTCACGATCCACCAGTCGGGCTTGCTGTTATACTTCGGCTCAACGGCAGGCATCCTGAGGGCAATGCTCGGCTCCCTGTTCTGATCGGTGCGACAATAGTCGTAGCGTTCCAGATAGGTGCATTCGGGCAATACCACATCGGCATAGCCGGTGATCTCCATCGGCATGGTATCAATGACAACCATGAATTCGAGGTGCTGAATGGCCTCGAGGGTATTTTTCTGGTTGGGAAGCGTAAAAATCAGGTTTGTGCCGTTCACGACCCATCCTTTGAAGTTACACTCCCGGTCAGGCGACGGAATGGTGGAATCGCAGATATCATTTGAGACCACTTCTATTGCCAGATTGTATTTTCCCGGATGGGCGTCCCGCCATGTCTTTTTGGGTTTTGGAAATGGCGGATGCGGATATTTGGGCAATGATTTTTTCTCAGGGTTATAATAACCCCCTCTTCGTCCCCACGAGCCTAACAAAGCATTTAGGATGGCCACTGCACGCAGTCTTTGAGTATCATCACCATACCATGTCACATGACGCCCCGGATGGATGATGACTGCAGGAGAAGCGTTTCGCATCTCTCTGGCCGTCTCCCGGATCACATGTGGTTTAATGGTTGTGATTCCATAAGCCCACTCAGGAGTAAAGTTCTTCACATGTTCCTTGAGTTCATCAAAGCCGTAGGTATATTTCTCAACATAATTCTTGTCGTACCACTCATTATAAATGATCTCATGAATCCATGCCAGCAATAGTGCGATATCCGTGGCAGGCTTGATCGGAAGCCAGAATTTTGATTTGGAAGCCGCCGTAGAATAACGGGGATCTACCGTGATGATGGTAGCTCCTTTATCAATGGCATCCGACATTTCCTGCACCTGGCCGTTGTGCATATTTTCTCCGATATGGGAGCCGATAAGTACAAGGCAACGAGTGTCTCTGATGTCCACCCGCTCCGGCGATGCAATGATCTCACCGTATGTAGCCAGAAAAGCAACCTCCCTGGGACCACGACACTGTGCAAAGGAAGGGGCGGTGATATTCTGAGATCCGTATGCCCTGAGCAAATCGCCAAAAAATTTTCCCCCCGATCCATGCGTAAACAGCGCCACACATTCAGGTCCATATTTTTCTTTTAATTTATTCAGGTTTTTAGCCACCACATCAAGCGCCTCATCCCAGCTTGCCTCGACAAATTGTTGCTTGCCATTAATGGTCTTCCTGATCAATGGCGTTTTGAGCCTGTCTTCGTCATAATACATGCCCACTCCGCCAGTACCTCTCGGGCAGAGTCTTCCGTTACAATGAGGATCATCGTCGTTACCGATGATTTTCCAGATCTCGCCCTCGTCATTTTTATACACCCATCCTGCACATTTCCAAAAGCAAACCTCGCAATAGGTAGGCGTTCGATTGACGCCCACCGCCGGTGGAGTTTGATCAGATTGAATAGCACCATTGGCCCAATTGAACAACGGCGCCGACAGCGCTACTCCTCCCAAGCCGAGACCGGAAATTTTCAGAAATTCTCTCCTGGTCTGTTTCATAATAATTCGGTATTACAGTTTATCCTAGATATTGATCTCTTTAAAATCTGATGAACAATAGATATATTAGAAAAATTATATATTCACGGTGCGAATAAAATCATGAAAATTCTGAAAATATATGATTTTTGTCATGTATTCACATAGAATGATTCTAAATAACAGAAGCGCGAGTATGGTAGAATATTAGAATATTACAATTTTCAAGTGATATTTATCACATAACCGGAAAAGCCCTGTCAGACCAAAACGCAACAAACACATTAAAATAATGTAAAATTTAAAAAATATGATAACAAGCCTGATCCCGCCCAAAACCGACAGTACAAAAAACAGGTGAATTCTCATGATCAGTTGTGTGATGATTGTCATTGACCGAAAGCGACCCGATTCTACATTTGCCCGTTTTTAAGGATTTTTTAAACTGAAAAGTCATGAGCAAGAAGATGTCTGGCAGAATGGCAAGGAATATTCTCCTTGTCTTCCTGTATACAATCATTGGACTCTTAGCCATAAACTTGTTTCACAAGGAAGAAGAGCCCAACCTGAAGCTTGAGTCGCTCCGAAATAAGTACGCTATCAAAGACAGCTCCTCCGTTGACCACAGCAAATTTACGGAATTGCAAAAGGAGTTTAAATCTCCTCAGGAAGTAACGCTCGCCTGTCTGGAGTGTCATAATGAAACGCACAAGGAAATTATGGCATCGTCGCACTGGAATTGGGAGCGTGCCTCCTATATCGAAGGACGGGGCATCAAGAGCATTGGCAAGAAAAACATCATCAACAACTTCTGTATCGGAACGGAAGGTAATGAGCAGGCCTGTTCCAAATGCCATATCGGATACGGTATGACCGGCGATCAGTATGATTTTAATAATAAAAAGAACGTTGACTGCATGGTCTGCCATGACCAGAGCGATGAATATATCAAAGGTTCGGCTATGGCCGGATACCCTGCGCGGAACGTAAATCTGAAAAAGGTGGCCAGGAGTGTCGGGAATCCTACCAAAAGCAATTGCGGCGCTTGTCATTTCAATGGTGGTGGCGGTAATAACGTAAAGCACGGTGACCTTGAAACCGGCACCCTCGGTTGTACGCGTGAAGTAGATGTTCATATGGCCGGCAATGGTATGGATCTCGAATGCGTCGATTGCCATCAGACAAGGCATCACAATATCACGGGGCAGCTTTACTCGGTTTCCTCCAACAATATAAACAGGGCTACATGTGAGGAATGCCATACCACGACGCCGCACATGTCGGAATTGCTCAATACTCATACAGCCAAGGTATCATGCCAGGCATGTCATATACCGGTGTTTGCCAAAGTAAACGCAACAAAGATGGAGTGGGACTGGTCGCAAGCCGGCAAGCTGAAAGACGGAAAGCCCTATTTTGAAGAAGACTCCATGGGCAATCATTCATACATGTCGATCAAGGGGCGGTTTCGATGGGAAAAGAACGTAAAACCCGAATATGTATGGTTCAACGGCAATGCAAAACATTATCTGCTCGGTGACACCATCGACGACACAAAAGTAGTGGTGCTGAATCAGCTTCTCGGATCACACGATGATCCTGAATCCAAGATCATTCCCGTGAAGGTGCACCGTGGCAATCAGATCTATGACAAAAAATACAAAATACTCATACAGCCCAAGCTGTGGGCCCCAAATAAGGGGGACAGCGCCTATTGGAAAGACTTTGACTGGAACAAGGCTGCAGCAGCCGGCATGAAAACGATCGGCCTGCCATACAGCGGTGAGTACGGATTTGTAAAGACCGCCATGTACTGGCCTGTCAATCATATGGTTTCTCCTAAAGAAAAATCCCTCTCGTGTTCTGCATGTCACAACAGGACAGACAGCCGCCTGGCTGCGCTCACAGACTTTTATCTGCCTGGCAGAGACGGCCATGATCTGCTCGATCAGATTGGTAAGATCACCATTTTTATGGCCATTATCGGCGTGATCATTCACGGTGCGGCCAGGATATTCTCAAGCCTGAAACTCGAGCAGGAAGAAAAGAGAAATGGCGGAAGTGATAATTAAGGAAACATCAAAAACCTGAGCAAAATGAAAAAGGTATATATCTATAAACGATTTGAGAGGTTTTGGCACTGGTCGCAAGCCAGTCTCATCATATTCCTGATGATCACCGGTTTTGAAGTACACGACACAATCCATGTGTTCGGATTCAACAATGCCGTAATGTATCACAGGATAGCCGCATACTTGCTTCTGGGGCTAATCGTCTTTGCCATTTTCTGGCATTTTACCACAGGCGAATGGCATCAGTATGTGCCGACGGCAAAAAAGCTCAAAGACCAGATCAGGTACTATACAATCGGGATATTCAGGGGCGGTCCGCACCCGACTAAAAAGACGGCTCTGCACAAGATGAACCCCCTTCAGGTGCTCACATATCTCGGATTTAAACTTATACTCATACCCATTGTGGTGATCACAGGTGTATTATACATGTTCCACAAACACATCGATCAGAACAGCATTATCGTTATCAGCAGCATACCGCTGAGCACCATTGCCATTTGGCACACTTTCGGTGCATTCCTGCTGGTCACTTTTCTGGTGATCCACGTGTACATGACCACAACAGGTGAAACGCTCACTTCCAACCTGAAAGCCATGATCACTGGTTATGAAGAATTTGAGGCAGGGGAAAAAGAAAAGATCAAAACCAAATCCAAAAGCAAGAAAGGAGACGAATCATTCGCTACCGGATGACTGGACACGTGATTAACAGCTTCATGAAAGCATAGATAAACAGAATAGTGAACATCATATGAATTTTTTGAACTGATGAAAAACGAGAAAACACAAATGAGGCCTTACATGAATCCTTACGTGGCAGGCTTCCTGCTCGGCATTCTGCTGTTGCTGACAATCTACATCACCGGCCGCGGGCTTGGTGCGAGTGGAGGATTAAAAGCGGTTGTACTCACAGCAGTAAAGGCCGTGCAGCCTGACCAATGGACAAACGGTTCATATTTTCAGCACTATACCGGGTCGCATACCGGTTCACCGCTCAATTCATGGTTGTTTTTCGAAATAATCGGGGTTGTGATCGGTGCCTTTTACTCAGGCCTGATATCGAGCAGGCTCGATTTTAAAATTGACAAAGGATTCCGGATCACCAATAAAACAAGGCTGCTGATGGCAGGCCTTGGCGGCATTTTATTCGGATTCGGCTCACAACTGGGACGCGGGTGCACGAGCGGCGCAGCACTCAGCGGCATGGCAGTGATGTCATTCGGAGGCATTGTCACAATGCTTTCGATATTTGGTGCGGCATATTTGGCAGCATATTTCTTCAGAAAATACTGGATTTAACTTTTTAAACTTTAACAGACATGGGTCCTTTGGTTCCAACAATTATCAGTAATGAGTTTGACCTGGTCATTGCACTGCTACTGGGTTTTGGCTTCGGGTTCATACTCGAGCAAGCCGGCTTTTCGACCTCCAAAAAGCTTGTGGGTCTTTTTTACGGTTATGACTTTGTTGTACTCAAGGTGTTTTTTACGGCAGGCATCACGGCTATGATCGGCGTACTGCTACTCGGCCATTTCGGTTTGCTCGACCTGAGCATTATTTATGTAAATCCGACCTTTCTGAAATCCGCTATCATCGGCGGGCTAATCATGGGTGTGGGATTTGTCGTCGGTGGATTTTGTCCAGGCACGAGTGTTTGCGCCTCCGCAACCGGAAAAATCGACGGCATCATTTTCGTGCTCGGCGGGCTTTTCGGTATTTATCTTTTCATGGAGTTTTACCCATTTTTAATCAATACATATATGGCAGGTGCCATGGGGCCTGTCACTATCCCGGATGTGTTCGGAATATCTCCCATCGCAACAGCGGCTTTATTTTCCGCCATAGCCCTGGGCGGCTTTGTACTGGCCGCTTACGTTGAATCGAGGGTAAACAAAGTACCGTTTGAATTGCCCCGAAAACAAAAAGTAAAAATGATCCTGACAGCTCTGGTGCCGTTCATTGTCATCGCAATCACGGCTTTCTCGCCAGATAAAAATGAGCGGATGGAGGCAAAGATCAACAGCGCTGAATTGCTGAATAAAGCCGGGACAAAAGCTATTGACGGAGATAAGATGGCCCTGGAAATCGTAAACAATCATTACAAGTGGAATATCATCGATGTACGATCGCCCGAGGTGTATAAGGCCTGGCACTTACCGCTGGCGATCAACATACCGCTCGACAGCATGCGCAACAGGGAATGGGAGTCGTACTTCAAGCAAAAATTCAAGAAGAACGTCTATTATTCGGACGATACTGACATGACAAAAAAGGCATTTGCAACGGCAGAAGTGATCGGTAAGGCGGATAACTATATCCTGAAAACGGGTGCTGCAGAATTCAGGCAGATATTTTTCAAACCACAACCTCCCGGTCCCAATGCCACAAAAGATGAAGTCGATCTGTATCATTTCCGCCTAAAATCAGGCATTCAGATGGATGACCTGGCCAAAGCACTGGAACGGTTTCACTCAAAACCAAAAAAGAAAAAGCTGAGAAAAGTACAGGGTGGCTGCGCCTGATACACAAAAGCAATTTCCGATCATAGTACGCAGGGGATGCGGCACCTATGGCCGTGTCCCCTTTTTCTTATAAAAAACAGCCATTATTTCATAGGACCACAGTTTCTCTTTTTCGAAATACTGAAACTTCTGACTACGGCAAGCTGAGCAACATGACTTTTGGCGTATGAAAACAGGGAAACAGGTTCCGTTCGAAATACAATCATGGTTCAGTCGTTTAACAGATGTCCGAAACCAATCTTTGGAATAATTGTTAAAAATTCATGGATTACAACAGTGTACCATGAAATCCTTGTTATTTTTAGAATAAAAATATTATCAAGGGCTGTCCTGATAAAAAGAATAACCTGAAACCGACATGAAAAAAACTGCATTCATCTTTCTCTTCTCATTGCTTATTTCAATTACGGGATTCGCACAAGACCGCCTGAAACCGGGCGCAATCTATCAAGCCGGCGATGAGATTTATGCCCCTATGGTGGGATATAAAGGCATCATTCCCGACGGTTGGTTCGGCACTCTGCCGCAGGGCGAACAGGTATTTCTTCTGATGCCGACCGGCAACAAAACGGGATATATGTTTATCAATGCCAATGCAATGCCCCTCAGCCAATTGGAAGAGCAATGGCACGAAAAGCTACAGGTCACGGACGAGATAACCATTTCCCTGAAAGGAAAACCCGAAATCGAAGGCAACCGGATGACAGGCGACTTCGAGGTGGCAGGCGCCAAAGAACCCTATAAAGGATACGCCGTCGCTATCGACGGGGGTCACGGCTGGACGATTACATTGGCATTACTTACACCGGTCAGTGTATTTGATGAATATAAAAAGAACTTCGATCAGTTGGTGGCATCTTCTGTAGTCGGGGAACCAACGATCGGCACGATTTACGGCGACTTCAACTGGAGCGAATTTCTGAAAAATAAATACCTGATGTCTATCACGGTCGGAGGCAAGTACAAAGAACAGAATGAAATATGGCTGTGCGCGGATGGCACTTTCAAATCAAAGATCAAATCAAAAGGATTCGGAACAGCGGGAAAATCTCCTTACCGCGGCAAGAAAAAAGGCACCTGGTCTGCCGAAGGGATAGGTGAGAA
>WGED01000319.1 GCA_015492915.1 Cyclobacteriaceae bacterium | reverse complement strand
GGCAAATCCCGTGGAAGTTTTCACAAAATCGGTACCCGCATCCTGACACATAACTGCAGCTTTCACGATCTCATCATCATTGAGGTAGGCCGTCTCGATGATCACTTTCATAAGGCAATCATTTTCATGGATCAGTTCGGCACATTTGGCCAGCTCGATTTTCGGCCAAGGCATGCCCGACTTAAATGCCGAAATATTCATGACAATATCGAGCTCGTTAGCACCGTTGTCGATAGCCAGTTTGATCTCATCAAGTTTGTTTTCTGTCATCTGATAACCAAGGGGGAAACCTATGACAGTGACGAGTTGGATGCCCTGCTTTCTGATCTCCCTTGCCGCCTTCCTGACCCAGAATGTCGGCACGCAAATGCCCAGAAATTCGTATTCAATCGCTTCTTCGATGAGCTGATCGATGTCTTTGTTGGTAAGTGTGGGTTTGAGCGCTGTGTGCTCGATAAAGCGGTTGAGATTTTCCATATTCGTATTTTGAAATTGAGTAAGCCAACAGGCACACGGCCTGTCTCTGCAAGCAGGTTGCTCAGGGCATATACAAATATGATGTTGAAATATTTAAAATCGAAATCGAAACGGAATAAATGCAGAATTTATATGAGATTGTTTGCGACATAGGAGATGTTTTATAATTCCGTATCAAAATCCTATTGAAAAATAACCGTTTTTTCATGCATTTCTGCAATGAGGTCTCGGTGGTTTTATAATGATAATTTTAATCAGTGATATAGTCCGCACTCTTTGCAAAATTTCTTCTTGCCCGGCGGGCGTTTTTTGGGTTTGCGCTTGTGGCCAAAATAAGTCGGATCGGAATATTGAGGTTTTTCCATTTCTTTGGCCATCTTTTTATGCTTTCTGGCGTTATCCTTCATGCGCTTTTCATACTCTTCCACCTTTTTGTCGTACTGTCCGGCAATCGAGTATTTGCTCTTTCGCTTTTTGACTTTCCTTTTCTCTGTAGTGAAAGAAGCGCTGCGATCCACGACGGTGTTGTCTTTGGAGGTTGCATATTTTTTTGTGGCAGACTGTGCGAATACACCCGAAATGCTCACCAGCATCAGTGCGGTAACAATGAGAAGTTTCATACCCTGTTTATTTAATAGGACTCCAGTGAAAAAGCTAATCTATGAAAAATCACACATTTTTCATGGGCCCTGTATATTTTATTAAACAACAGATTAAGTAAAATATTGCCCTTTCACCGATTTTCAGCTTACCATACTGCCGTTATCAATGCCTTCTTCCGGCACAACGAAAATGAGTTTTCCATCCTTATCTTCGGCCAGCAGGATCCTGCCCTGTGATTCGATGCCCATGATCTTTCGCGACGCCAAGTTGAGAAGAACGGTCACCTGTTTGCCGATCACATCCTCCGGTTCAAAATATTTTGCAATTCCGCTGACAATCGTTCGTTTGTCAATTCCCGTATCGACGAGCATCTTCAGCAATTTATTTGACTTTTTTATTTTCTCGGCTTCGAGCACAGTTCCAATGCGGATATCCATTTTCATGAATTCATCATAAGAAATCGTCTCCTTCACGGCGGCTATTTCGTTTTCCTTGCCGGTATTATTTTCCAGGGCTGTCGACTTCAGCTTTTTGATTTGTCTCTCAATCTCGTCATCCTCAATTTTAGTAAATAACAATTCAGGTTTATTTACCTTATGTCCTACCGCTAAAAGATCAACACTGCCGGCATCCTGCCATGACAGTTTGCCCAGATTCAGAAAGTCGTAAAGTTTAGATGAGGTAAACGGCAAAAACGGCTCACCGACCACTGTGATATTAGCCACTACCTGCGCAGCCATGTTCATGATAGTCTTCACCCTTCCGGGATTAGTTTTGATCAATTTCCATGGCTCGGTTTCGGCAAGATATTTATTGCCGGCACGGGCCAGTTCGAGAAAATTAGCAAGTGCTTCCCTGAATTTGAACTGATCCAATGAGTTTTCAATTATTTCAGGCGCCTTTTCCAGGTAAGCGATCAGCTCTTTATCCAGATCATACAGCTCACCCCTTTCGGGAATTTCGCCGCCGTAATACTTATTTAATAACACAAGCACCCTGTTCACGAAGTTGCCCAAAATGGCTACCAGTTCATTATTGTTCTTGGCCTGAAAATCCTTCCAGGTGAAATCATTATCCTTGGTTTCGGGAGCATTGGCACACAGCGTGTAGCGCAGCACGTCTTCCTTACCCGGGAAATCCTCCAGATATTCATGGAGCCATACCGCCCAATTTCTTGATGTAGAAATTTTATCTCCCTCGAGGTTCAGGAATTCATTCGCAGGCACATTATCCGGCAAGATAAACTCTCCATACTCATGCAACATGCTGGGGAAGATAATACAATGAAATACGATATTATCTTTACCTATAAAATGTATGAGCCGTGTCTCCTCGTCCTTCCAGTATAGTTCCCAGTCATTACCCGTTTTTTCAGCCCACTCCTTCGTCGCGGATATATAGCCGATCGGGGCATCAAACCAGACGTACAGCACTTTGCCCTGTGCACCTTCTACAGGTACCGGCACACCCCAATCCAGGTCTCTGGTTACCGCACGCGGTTGCAGGCCCTGGTCGATCCATGACTTACACTGCCCGTACACATTGGGTTTCCATTCTTTGTGACCGTTCAGTATCCACTGACGCAACCATGGTTCATACTCGTCAAGGGGTAAGTACCAATGTTTCGTTTTTTTCAACACCGGTTTCGATCCGCTCAGCATTGACTGGGGATCGATAAGCTCGGCCGGACTTAGTGTAGAACCGCAATTTTCACACTGGTCTCCATAGGCATCCGGAAATCCACATTTTGGACAGGTACCTTTTATGTAACGATCGGCCAGAAATTCTTTCTGCTCTTCATCATAGTACTGTTCCGATTCTATGACCTTAAAGGCATTTTTTTCATGAAGTCTGAGGAAAAAATCCGAGGCAGTCTCGTAATGGGTCTTATTGGATGTGCGTGAATAAATATCGAAACTGATGCCAAAATCTTCAAATGACTTTTTGATCAGCGCATTATATGTATCTGCAATTTGTTGGGGTGTTTTACCTTCTTTTTTAGCCCTTATGGTGATGGGTACCCCATGCTCATCAGAACCACAAACAAAAACAACATCTTCACCTTTCAGGCGTAAGTAACGGGCATAAATATCGGCAGGTACATATACACCTGCCAGGTGTCCAATGTGTATCGGGCCATTAGCGTAAGGCAATGCAGAGGTTATGGTATATCTTTTATATTTATTTCTCATGATTCATTAAAAAATTTTCGCAAAGATAGGGATATGTTGTGTAAGAGTATATTGAATACTAAAAAATCGGGCTGTTAACTCATAGAGGGGAGAGTGATCTGATAGATCGTGTTTTTGTGTGGTTTTTTCAATATGATCTCGCCATTTAACTTTTCAACCGCTATTTTGGCCGTATAGACTTCAAGCCCCGTCCCTCCGGGTTTGGGATAACCCTTAAAAAATATATCAAAAACCTTATCTTCATAACCCGGCTGGATACCAAAGCCATTGTCTTCGAAAGTAAGTATGAGTTTTTCTCTTTTGTATTCAGCGCTTATTTTGATCATCGATTCACCCCGGTCTTTGTATAAAAGCGCATTTTTCAACATGTTTTCAATGATGGTACCGAAAAGCATTTTGTCGCTGTACCATTGCCCGTTTGCCTGCAATTCTGTGATAATGGTGATTTCCGGATCGACAATAAACCCGGATATTTTATGGGTCATATCCATAATTTCCTGTCGCGGATTGATGAATTCCAATTCAGGTTTCTTCTGATAAGTTTCATGTACCTCAATCAGGCGCGATAATACATGATTTAGATTATTGGATACTTTGTGCAAGGTCTCAAAATAACCCCTGGACTTATCGTCGGTCGATTCGATAATTCCAATGTTAATAATGCCCTGCATTGTGGCTATGGGACCTCGCAAATCATGAGATGTCTTATAAATGAATTGATCGAGGTCTTTTACTGCTTTTTCAAGTTCACGGTTCGATTTGTCAAGTTCAGAGGTTCTCTCCTTTACTTTATTGTCCAGATCGTAATTGATGTTTTCCAGTTCCCTGTTTTTATTTTCAATGATGATCTGTGCCTCAGCCAATTGTTTATTCTTCTTTTCAAGGTTTTCCTTTTGAGCTTCAATTTCTTTCTTACTCTCCTTAAGCTGACGGTTAATCTTACTGATCTGCGCATAGTTTCTGAAAATAACTACTATGAGGGCGATGCTCAAAGCAAGAATTGACAAAAGGAAGAGGTTAAACAATTTCCTTTCATTAATCTCCTCATCCTTTACCGCCATTTTTTTCAGGTTTTGCTCCTCGATGCTGGCGATCTGAACATTGGCCAGATTATTGGCCAATTCTTCATTGAATATGCTGTCTTTCATGATGGTGTACTTTTTCTGATACTGAAAAGCACTGTCCAGCATATTTTTCTTCTCATAGATATCGGCAAACAAACGATAATTATTCTTCAGCCTGCTTTTATCCTTCAACTTCAAAAGCAACGCCTGGCTTCTCCTCAGGTAATTAATTGCGAGATTATATTTTCCCCTTTGAAAAGCGATTTTGGCTAATAGAAAGTAATTAGTGGACTCGAGCTTTCTATCATCCCTCTTTATACTTTCTTCTATGGATTTGTCAAGATAATATCTTGCCGAATCAAAATTATTTTCACGTATGAAAACTTTGGCGATACCAATATATGCAAAACCAAGATAATAACCCTGATTGTATTTCCTTGAATATTCAACTACCTTTTTAAAACTTTCAATAGCTTTCAAATCGCTAATTGTATCACCTTTTTCGGAATACGCAAATCCGATATTTACATAATTAATTATGGCTTTTGCCGTATCCCACTTTTCAAGGCGTAACTTTAATGATTTATTGTAATATTCAAGCGCCCTGTCAGGGTCGTCAATTTTATAATATATTAAGCCAACATTATTATATGAAACAGGTAGCCACTTGTTTTCTCCTAGTTCCTCTTTTATTCCCAATGATTTAATATGATATTTTAAAGCCTTATCGTAAAAACTTAATGTATAGTAAAC
>WGED01000318.1 GCA_015492915.1 Cyclobacteriaceae bacterium | reverse complement strand
ATATAAATATAAACTCATAAATACCGGATATATTACCCGCAATGTCTTTTTCATTTGTAATTTTGAAAGTTATTTAAAACAGCATGGAATACCCTTCAAAACTTATCGAGGATGCAGTGAATGAGATATCCCGCCTGCCGGGAATCGGCAAGAAGACAGCGCTGCGGCTGGCGCTGTATTTGCTGAAACAGGATGAGGAGGTGACGGAAAATCTCAGTGAGGCGCTGCTCAATCTGCGCAAAAAGACAAAGTATTGCAAGATCTGCCATATCATCTCCGACACGGAAGAGTGTACCTGCGAATCACTTAATAAAGACGCCGCTCTGCTGTGCGTTGTGGAAGATACTCCCGATGTCATAGCTATTCAAAACACCTCACAATATTTCGGTTATTTCCATGTCCTTGGGGGCGTGATCTCTCCAATCAAAGGTATCGGGCCGTCAGACCTCAATATTGACAGTCTGGTGGAAAGGATCAAAAGATCGGACGGACAGATCAGGGAAGTGATACTTGCTCTCAGCCCTACGATGGAAGGAGATACCACATCCTTTTATATTGCCAAAAAACTCGCGCCTTACGGAGTAAAAATAACCACTATAGCACGCGGCGTGCCCATCGGCGGCGAACTTGAATATACCGATGAGGTTACGCTGGGACGAAGCATCGTGCAGCGTTTGAATTATAACATAACAAGTGATCAGGATTAGCGTTGAATAAAAACATGAATTTTAAGTTAATTTTATTTTTTGCATTGTTCATATTTTCAGTGACGGTTGTGAGAGCTCAGCAGGAGGATATTGACTACCAGAGGATGCATGATCTGCAATATCTCGACCTTGGGGTCAAACAGTTTGAGAATGAACAGTATGAAGAGGCTGACAAGTCTTTCAGACAAGTACTGGAATCGGTAAAAGTTTTGCCCGCGGAAATATGCTACTATTTCGGTGCCAACTCCTATCACCTCGGGAAATACAAACAAAGTATCAACTGGCTGAATAAGTACATCGAGCTGAAAGGCACCTCAGGAAGATATTTCGAACAATGCACGCAATACCTTGAAAAAGCCGAAAATCATTATCGTCAACTTTCTGCGAACAAAGGTCCGGGTGAACAAGAGGTGTATAATCCAAAACAAGACATAGATTACACTGTCATGCCCAAAGTGGACTGCGGTCCCTCAGGAATGGTCATTTGCCCGGTTTGCAAAGGGCAGACCGTGATCATCCAGAGGACCAACCTCGGCACTATTTATCGCACCTGTCCCTGGTGCGATGAGCACGGTAAGCTAACCTGCGATGAGTATAATCTCCTGTTGATGGGCGAGTTGAAGCCACGGGCAGAACGGGAAAAAGCAGAGAAACAGGAAGAATAAATTTTTTAGCTTCCTATTAGACTCAGTATTATTATTCTACTAAGTTTCATTCCATGAGAAAATCATCATTTTTCCATGCTGAAGGATAAGCATGGGTATGAAAGCCCCTTCGGGAATCATCATATTTATTCTGTATTATTCACGCAAAGCCTGTGATGCAGAATCAATCCTTTTTGTCAAGACAATTTAAAAGCCAATAATAACAAATTCCCGATTAAAACTTGTTTGCTAAAGATGATGCCAATATTTTGCCTGGGATTGGTATTTTTTAATAACAAATAAAAATCCTGCATGTCTTCCCCAAGTCCTAACCCGCTCGACAAAAGCGGCAAAAATCCATGGATACAGTTACTGGCTCTGACGGCTATTACCATCGGCGGCGTGTTTTTTTTCGGGCAATTGCTGGCGCTTGGCGTCGGATTGCTCATGTCGGGAAAAGACCTCACAGGCCTGATCTCCATTCTGGTCGACCCTACCGCTTACCCTGAGCAGAGGCTCATGTTTTTGCTGATGCAGGGCATGACTTCCGCAGGAGGATTTATAATAGCCCCTGTTTTGTTTTATTTCACCACAGTGAAGGGTAACTTCCTGCATGACTTTTTCAGTTCTAAAACAGGATTGTTGCCGACCCTTACCATGACCTTTGCCATTGTATTTTCTTTCATGGTCATCAACACGGTATTTATTGAGTGGAACGCAAATATTCAACTGCCGGAAGCTTTATCCGGCTTTGAACGGTGGGCAAAAGATCTTGAAGAATCCATGGCGGCCATCACCGAATACCTTACAACCTTCGATTCACCGGGATATTTTATCATGGCAGTAATTGTGGTGGCCATGATCCCCGCTATCGGCGAAGAGCTCCTGTTTCGGGGGTTGTTGCAAAATATTTTAAGGCGTATTGCCAAAAATGATCATGCTGCCGTCTGGCTGGCGGCATTTTTATTCGGCGCCATCCACTTTCAATTTTACGGCATGGCGCCGAGGATTCTGCTCGGAGCCCTCTTCGGTTATCTCTATCTGTGGACAGGCAATCTGCTCATTCCGGTTTTTGCTCACTTTATCAATAACGGCGTATCGCTTGCCGCCTTGTACATCCATCAACAAGGCATGACAGAAATCGATGTCGAATCTACGGACGCCCTTCCTTTGGGTTATGTTTTATTCTTTTCTGTTTTATTTATTACGACACTTTTCTATTTTAAAAAATATCTTAACGAAGAAGGAAGAAGAAATGAAAGACTGGTCGATCGTATATAAAACATCCATCCTCTCCAGGGCTGAGATTGTCAGGTCTATCCTTCAGGACCGGGGGCTTGAAGCTATCATCATGAATAAAAAGGACTCCACAATCCATATCTCTCATGGTCTGATTGAGGTGCTTGTGCCAAACGACCATTTATTGAAAGCATTGAAAATAGTGAATGATGAACTCTCATTTGAATAAATACAGCAATCTGACACAACGGGTGATCGTAGCCATTTTGGGAGTGGCTATTATTATCACAGCCATTATATGGGACGAATGGAGTTATTTTGCCGTTTTTCTGGCTATCACCTTCTTTACCATGCGGGAATTCTATAAACTGGCAGGTATTGCCGGCCATCTGCCGCTCAGCTTCTGGGGTATTTTTTCAGGTTTGCTCATATTTTCACTCACCTTTCTAATACAGCTCGACCTTATCACACCCAGTATTTACTATCTGGTGTTTCCGGCCAGCGCCATGATATATTTTGTGAAACTCTACAAATCCGAGGCTCGACCTTTTACAAATATCGCCTTTACATTTCTCGGGATTATTTATGTGGCCATACCGTTTTCCCTTATCCATGTAATTGCTTTCAGTCAGGGCCATTACCATCCTTTTATTGTTATTGGTATTTTGTTGCTTACCTGGGCCAGCGACACGGGAGGATATTTTGCCGGTACCGCTTTCGGCAAAACCAAACTGTTTCAGAGCATTTCACCCAAAAAATCATGGGAAGGGCTGATCGGTGGCGCCATCCTCACACTGGTGATCGCTTATCTCATTTCGTTGTTTGCCGATTTTCTGCCCTTATGGAAATGGCTGGTGATGGGAGTGATCACTGTGGTGGCCGGCACTTACGGAGACCTTGTGGAGTCCCTCTTTAAAAGGAGCATTAAAATCAAAGATTCGGGACAAACGCTGCCCGGGCACGGAGGCTTTCTCGACCGGT
>WGED01000317.1 GCA_015492915.1 Cyclobacteriaceae bacterium | reverse complement strand
TTTTCCTTTTTGGTTCTGGCTCGTCCAGGTTAGGATTAATAAGATAATCAAAACCTGTCACCACATTGATTCGGTTAACTAATCATGCAGATCAGCTTGTTAAGTCAACTTAGAATTATCGTCTTTCTGCTCTCAGGAATTATTGTTAACGCTCTGAAATGCAGGTTTACTGTAAATCATTACAGGCATCTTAGATGAAAAGGAATTGCACTGGAAAAAATTATAATCTAAACGTTACCATTGCATTGATAGAGCAAAATCATTTTTTTTCTCATTTTACTGTAATCAGCGACTCCGTGCTTTTACATCTTGCCTTATCGGATATCGCCTTGAATAAAGATATAACTTTTTGTTCGTCAACATTTGACAGGGAGTATAAGATGTTGGTTAATTCAAAGAGTTGTATTTGAGATATTTAACAAGTAAACATCTTTGGATTAATTCCATTCTATATTATTGCTGCACATTATTTGCTCTTTTCTTAAACTATACGCAGAAAAAATTCCATAATTTTCATGAACAATATTATTAATCAAATCAAGCAGATATTGTGTTAATAAATAAGGGGTTGGATGCCGATAAGTTTCGAGCCCGAACTTTATTATGTCAAAATGACACTTGTAACCTCTGGTAATAAGGTTGAAATCAATACCGTGTTATGTTTGATGACTCAATTCCGGGCACGTTTGCGGCCTTTTTTACGGTAATCCCTGTCTTTATTATAGAATGGTTTATCCCTCCATTTAGGCCCTTCTCCAAGCTTCTCAGGTAGCCTGACACGTTGTACTTTGCGGCCGATCAGCTTTTCTATCCGGACAAATCGTCCCATGTCTTGCTCATCAATCATGGTAAGGGCCACGCCTTTGGTTTCGGCCCGCGCAGTACGGCCGATACGGTGAACATAATCCTCCGCGTCACCCGGCACATCGTAGTTGATGACCACATTGATGTCCTTGATATCTATGCCTCTGCTGAGCACATCCGTTGCCACGAGCACCCTGGTTTGCTTCGAGCGAAACCGTCGAAGTACCTCCTCGCGTTCGCTTTGCTCGAGATCGGATGAAATTCCTTCAACTTTATAATCTTTTGATTTCAACCCTCTTACGATCTCCATCACTTTTTTCTTGGTAGAGGTAAAAATAAGGATGGATTTGAGTTCCGGCTTGTTGCCGATCATATACTGGATAAATGGCGTTTTCTGATGATCATAAGCGAGGCAGGCCACCTGCAACACCCCCTCGGCGGGTTTCGAAATAGCTATGCTGATCTCCACCGGGTCGATCAATATTTTCTTGGCCAGCTCCCTGATCTTCGGCGGCATGGTAGCGCTGAACATGAGCGTCTGGCGCTTTTTAGGCAAATAGGAAATGATCTTCTGAATATCTTCGAAAAATCCCATATCGAGCATCCTGTCGGCCTCATCTAGTACCAGATGCTCGAGGTGATTGAAATTCACATAGCCCATGTTCAGATGAGAGATCAGCTTGCCGGGGGTTGCCACAATGATTTCCGCCCCTACCGTCAAAGCTTTTTTCTGAGTCTCCCAGTCCGAACCCTCTCCGCCACCATACACCGGCAACGAAGTGACATGCGTAAAATACGAAAATCCCTCCACCTGTTGATCGATCTGAATAGCAAGTTCTCTGGTTGGCACGATGATCAACGTGTTGAGTTTATCAACCTTCCTGTCGGTGAGCTTGTGCAGTATGGGCAATAAAAAGGCGGCCGTTTTGCCTGTGCCCGTCTGAGCACTGGCGATGATATCTTTACCTTCCATGATGGGAGGTATGGCTTGTTCCTGAATTGGTGTGGCTTCGTCAAACCCCATGTAGGACAGCGCCTCCATAAGGTGTTCATTCAAATTAAATTCTTCAAACTTCATTATATTTTAATCTTTCATTTTTCACGGTTGCGGAAAATCATTTAACACTCAAGACAAATCAAGGGAAAAGTAAGTTGCCGTACTCCCGATATCCTATCCGGATGTAGAAATCATTATTCATTTTCTATCCCGCATTTTCCGGGTCTTGTTATTTTTATCAAAGAATGGGTGTTTCGGATGCGAAAGATATGGATTTTAAACGTATTTATAAACTAACCCGAATAATTCGGGAGATAATTAATGAAACGCTTAAAGCATTGATAGACAAAGAATTGATTTATTCCAATGTTTTTATTTAACCATCAAATCCAGGTTATGAGAAAAATGCGATTTTTTTACGTAAAAACAGGCCAATCAATTCCTTGCTTCAAAAGTCGAAGATTTTATATGAACAATACAGGCTAAATATACCAATCTGCCATGACTGACCAAAACAACCCTCCGGCCATCTCTGTTATCCTGCCTTTTTATAATGCGCAAAATACCCTGGCGAGATGTCTGGAGAGCCTTCTGCAACAGACCTTCACGGATTTTGAATGCCTGCTCATCGACAACAATTCATCCGATGAAAGCGCACAAATCGCCAAAAATCTGTGCAACAGAGACCCGCGATTTATTCTGTTGAATGAAAACGTGCAGGGTGTGATGCATGCATTCAACACAGGCCTTTCCGCTGCTCGCGGCCGGTACATTGCCCGCACTGATGCCGATGATGTGAATATGCCCATGCGACTTGAACAGCAATATAAATACCTTGAAAGTCATAAAGAATGCGGGGTGGTTGCTTCAAAAGCAAAGTACGTCGCTCACGATAATAACACCGCAGGATTCGCCCGCTATGTGCGGTGGTCTAACAGTATTCTCGCACAGGAACAGATCAAACTTAACCGCTTTGTGGAATCCCCGGTTATCAATCCGACCGTGATGTGGAGAAAAGATATCTCTGAACGCTACGGCTCTAATGAAGATGGCTCCTTCCCCGAAGATTATGAGTTGTGGTTGCGCTGGCTTGAAAAAGAAGTGATTTTTCATAAACTTGACAAACCACTGATCGAATGGCACGATTCACCTCAAAGACTCACAAGGACCGATCCCCGCTATGAGAATAAGGCCTTTTTCATGATCAAATCACACTACCTGGCAAAGTGGCTCGGCGAACACAATCCTTTTCATCCAGAGGTATGGATCTGGGGTGCGAGTAAAATTTCCAGAAAAAGAGCATCACTTCTCACGGATTTCGATATTGTTACGGCAGGTTTTATCGACATTTCGAATAAACGGCAATTAGGTAAAAAAGTCCTCTGTTTCGAAGACATCCCGCCACCGGACAAAATATTTATCCTGGTATATCTGAAAGAACAAACCATGCGAAGCCGTACGCAACAATATCTCAAAGAAAAAGGATACAGGGAAGGGCTTCACTATCTCCTGGTCTCATAATGACTATAGGAAACCCCTCCTTGGCACAAGTTTTAACCCAAAATTCTCAATAGGATTTCATTATGAGAGGTTAAAGTACAACTTGTCCCGCCAGGGCGGGAAGAAAATCAGCACGTTTGATGAGGAGGCATAATGCACTTTTATGGTGACGAATCAAACGTGGACGAAGTGCCTGATTTTAAAGTAGTTTAAGCTCGGAACAGAAAGGTTATTGAGAATTTTGGGTTAAATGATACTTTGTCATGTGTTTGAAGAATCTGAGCAAATAATGTGATATTCATACTGCCAATCTGTCTTTAGATCGTCGTAAAACCTGAAAATAAAACAGCCCTTTCTTTCAGGGTTGCACATTGGCATTTTTTTTATCGTTTTGGACAAATGTGATTGCGGAATTCTCTTCCAACTCACCCCTTCCGGCTTCTGTTTCAGTCTGCCACCAGCATCGCAGCACCGAACACACCTGCGCTGTCACCTAGTTCAGGCTTCAGAAATTGTGTCTCAAGCGTATCATTAAAAACAAATTCTCTGGCAGATTTTACACCGTCAGTATAGAGGTATTCAATATTTCCCAATCCACCGCCAAGGATAACCACATCAGGATCGACGATGTTGATGACCACGGAGATAGCCTTGCCGAAAAAGTGCGTCAGGCGGTTGATGGTTTTAGTGGCAGCCGGATCAGCACCGACTTTGTGCAGGGCGACGATCTCTTTAAGGTTTTTCTCTGCACCCGTCAACGATGTGTAATAGCGCTGGGTGAAAGGCCCCGAAATGACTGTCTCCACACATCCTACCTTGCCACAATAACACGGCCCTCCGGAATCATCAAGATAATTGTGGCCCCACTCACCACCAATGCCATGACGACCGTTTACCACTTTACCGCTCACAATCAATCCGCCGCCTACGCCTGTACCCATAATAACACCAAAGACCACTTCAGCCTTAATGCCATGAGACTTCACTACACCCATCCTGGTCTCTGCGAGGGCGAAGCAATTGGCATCATTGGCAATGGCAACAGGCATTTTGATGATCTGCTCCAGATCATCTTTAAAAGGTGTTCCATTCAGACATGTTGTATTGGAATTTTTCAGCTTTCTTGTTTTGGGATCGAGCGCACCGGGGGTGCCGATGCCGATTCTGTCAGGTATGCTCCCGGTTTCCTTACCCATCATTTTAATCAGCTTATCAATCTGGTTGAGGATATGCTCATAACCGTGCTCCTGTTCCGTGGGCACTCTCATTCTCGTCAGCACATCAGGCCGGTCTGCTGATCTCAGTACAACACCTTCAATCTTGGTTCCGCCAAGGTCTATTCCCCATATCATAGGCTTAATTTTTTTTCTTCTTTTTGAATAAATTTTTAAGGACATTCCCTATTTCACCGGCAGCGCTGTCAAGCTCATCTTCCAGCATATCGCCCAATTCACCCTTAATGTTTTTCTTTAAATTTTTCTTCAGTGAATCTACTTCCGGCTGGATTTGTTCTTTTGTCTGATCAATTAGTTTTTCTGTTTCTGTCTCTGCGACTTCCTGCACTTTTTCTGTTGTTTCTTCTTTAAGGCCGCCTGTTTGCCCTCCCTGTCCGGTCTGCTCGCTTGAGGTACCGGCCAGTGAAAACTTCGGATTGTCATAGGTGCCGCCTACACGAATATTAAGCTTTATTTTTGAGCTCGACGCTCTGGTAGTGTCTCCCGTCAGATTGCCGATCAGTTCATTCACTTTCCTGCCAACCTCACCAACTTCTATTTCCGTATTTACAAGATAATCCAATGTGCCGTCTGCCCCGATACTGCCTGAAATCTGTGCTTTTTGCTGTCCCAGATAAACCTGAAACGGTGACACATGTGCACGGCCGTCTTCAAGGCTGGCTTTGATGATCACATCACGGAGGGTAAGCTGTTTGGTATCAATGCCACTTTTCATGAATCCGGCGATGCCCTCGACCAGTTGAGATTCTTTGACAAAAGCCTCGGAAATCTGGATCAGGCCCTCCCCGTTCAGGCTCGAATACACCGGAGTCAGGTCTTTTTTGAGTTTACCGCTAAGTGTGAACTTGCTGGAAAATTTACCATTCATCTGCCCGGCAAAGGGGGCAAATGTCTGCACGGTCGTAAAACTGGTAAAAGCATCCGGAATGGAAAGCGATTTAATATTCAGATTGTAGGCGAAAGAGGGTTTGTCCGGATTCCTGGTATCATATACCCCGTTCATTACGATGGCCCCGCCCAGCAAGCCAAACGACAGGTCACTCATGTCCAGCACACCATCGCGCAGTACGAGCATCCCCCGGGCATTATTAAGTGTGAGGTTGTCATAATAAATAGTCTTGATCTCCGAATCAAATTCAAAGTCAATGTTGCGGGGAATAGCAACAGCCTCAAGTTCCACTGTGTCTTCACCTGTATCGGTTGCCTCCTCCGATGTCATCCACTCATTCAGATCGAGCAGGTTAGACCGTAACTGCATTTTTCCTTTCAGCAAAGCATCATCCCTGAAAATGTAATCGAGATAATTGGTCAAATATCCATTGACGCTGATGTCACTCCGGCCCAGATTTCCGTCAAAACTATGGATTTTTATCTCTTTTGGTGTCAGAGTAACTTTCGACTCCCTGATTCTCACCCCTTGCGGGGTATCATTGTCCCTGTATGAAAAATCCTTCAGCTCAACCAGCCCGGTAGTAGACAACCGGTCGTAGCGCTCCGCCTCCACATCAGCATATTGCCCTGAAGTCTCAATGTCGGTGGTGAGCAAACCGCTGTATTCCATGCCTTCAATGGGATAAACCTGAGACAACACTTCGAGATCAAGATCACCGGCAACCTTCAGATCCCATGTGTAATTCACAAAATCTTTCAGCAACAGGTCCGCAGTAAGTGCCCGCCCCTGCATCGCCATTTTAAAGTCCTTCACTTTTAGCTGTGCGTCTTCCATCTTGCCCGTCGGACTGGTAAAGTTTGAATGGAAAGACATGTTTTCCAATGCCTTCGGAAATTCTGTGGATTTGATGTACCCGCCCTTCATGGACATGGAAGCATCGATAGCAGGCATAATCTTTCTGACGGAATCATAGACGCCCTCGGCCTTTAAATCAATCGCAAAAAGTCCTTTCATTTCCAGACCCTCTATGGGAAAAATAGTATTTAGCTCAGCCAGATTTAGTCGGGCTTTCAGATCAGCTTTCATGTCATAGTCATGCAGGTTTTTGATCAGCAGGGAGCCGTCTACCGGATTGCCGCCCATCTCAAAATGCATTTTCCTGATGTCCACCATGGTATTTTCATAATTTCCGTCTTTGGTGGCAACCAGCATATCAAGATTGATATTCCGGATCGGTTTAGACAAGTCGGGGTAAGCGATCATTCCGTTTTCCGCATTCAGTTTAAGCTCATAAGCCGGCATGCTGTCATCATTGTAAACGCCCTTGACAAACCCCGAAAAGGATAGCGTTCCCTCGGCGTTGATACCTTCATATTCTTCGGTAAAAACAGCCGGAATCAGAGAATACAAGCCCTTTACGCTCGCATTTTCCGAAGCAAAGGAGATATCCATATTTATATCATCGCCGGGCATCGCCACCGAGCCGTCGAACGACAATGGGAAATCGTTGACTCTGATCTCATTATCCAGAAAGGTAAACACCCAATCCTTCATGTTCATGTTCAGATTGATATCGGCCACGATTTTCTGGCCCGCCAGATAAGCCGTATTCTCATACTCGACGAAAGTCCTGTCAATTGCCGTATAGGTGCCCAAATCAAAAACATCAGCCGTAATGTTACCACCACCGTGGTGATTAAAGCCGTCAAAAAACATCTCAAAATCCATAGTTTTATCACGGTACCGTATTCTCCCGTCACGGACTGCCCAGTGCTCTATCGATAAGCTGAAAGCGGAAGCTGTGGTATCTTCCGCCACAGAATCTTCCTCTTCCTTGATTATTTCATAGTTGGCGGCTCCTGTTTCGTCGATCAGCACATTGATAACCGGCCGGTCAAGAAAAATCGACCTGATCCGGAAATTATCTCCGAAAAGACTGAACAGATTGATGGTGATATGAAAACTCTCCGCACTGATCAGGGTATCTCCTTCAAAAGGTTCTTTACCGATAATACCAAAATCACCAATGGTAGCAGTAGGATTGGGAAAATTTTTAAATAAAGTCAGTCCGAATTTATCCGCATCAAAATAAACATGCGCATCCACATTCTCCTCGATGATCATCTGCAAATGCCTTCTGATCGTGTCCTTGAAAAATACGGGGAGAAGAATCGCTGCAAATAAAAGCAGAGAAACAATGACAGATAAGACAATGATGATTTTTTTCATGGTAAATATTTAAAAGTCATCAAATTTAAACATTAGGCTAACAATACTTTTATTGAATTGAAAGATTTTATGACATGGTTGTTAATACCTCAAACTTCGCAAATTCATCGATTACCTGCCTTATGTCCTTTTTAAAAATAAAGGACGAATAT
>WGED01000316.1 GCA_015492915.1 Cyclobacteriaceae bacterium | reverse complement strand
CTTACCTGCAGGCAAAAGGATTGAAACCCGGCGAATGTCCTGAGCTTTGGAATATAACACACCCTGATGAGGTTTTTAAAATTGCCAAAAGCTACATTGACGCTGGAGCAGATCTTGTAGAGACCAACAGCTTCGGTGGAAGCCGGTTTAAACTAGCAAATTACGGACTCGAAAAAAGACTAACCGAACTAAACAAGGCTGCTGCAGAAATTTCGCGAAAAGCTGCCGGCAAAGACAAATTTGTCTTGGGATCCATAGGTCCGACGGGAAAAATACTCATGATGGGAGACGTGACCGAAGAGGAAATGTATGATTCCTTCAAAGAGCAAGCTATAGCCCTCGAAAGCGGCGGGGCAGACGCCATTATGATTGAAACAATGGCTGATCTCGAAGAAGCCACCCTTGCAGTGAAGGCCGCCAGGGAAAATACGGCAATTGAAGTATTTTGTACCATGACATTCGACAAAACAGTTGATAATACATATCGCACTATGATGGGTGTATCACCGGAAGAAATGGTGGAACACTTAATTGATATAGGCGCACAATTGATCGGTGCAAATTGCGGCAATGGCGTAAAAGACATGGTGGGTATCGTGGAAGAAATAAGGAAAATTGACAAAGAGATACCGGTACTTATTCACGCTAATGCCGGAGCGCCGATTTATCAGGATGGTAAAACCGTTTTCCCTGAAACACCGGAAGAAATGGCGAGGTTTACTGTCGATCTGATAGATGTCGGGGCGGATATAATCGGGGGATGTTGTGGAACTACCCCTACACATATATCAAAAATTGTGGAAGTGATAAAAAAGTAACTGACTGCGTATTTAGATATCACCAAAAAACACAATGAGTCTAATGCGTGTGTCCCCTGAAAAATTATCATTTTTTCATGAGCTTTACCGGGATAGTTGAATTGTATGAGAAATCGATAATTATCAAATTTGATGGAATTACAGGAATATACATATAGATTTGACGAACTTGAAATCGACACGGATATTATCGAGAAATTCATGGGGTATGAACCCGGCGAATCGCCTGAACCTATTCCCGGCCTGATTAAGGAAGTGTTACAGGAAGCTCATGAATATTGTGATATAAAAGGGGGATATGTCATTGCAGAAAACATACGGATTGACAGGATCAAACATCTTTTAATAATAAACGATACAGACTTTTCAATAAAGAAAATTATCAGTGGTCAATTGAAGAAAATAGACAGAATAGCTTTGTTTGTCTGTACCGCAGGCCCCGGAATCAGTGAATATTCAAAAAAACTGATGCATGAGGGAGATTTTATCAAAGGTTATATCGCTGATGTCGTGGGTTCTGAAATTGTCGAATCTGCAATAGATTACATTCAGGATGAACTTGAAGTTCAAATGAAAAATATTGGTCTGGGTATTACCGATCGGTATAGTCCCGGATATTGTGGGTGGAGCGTGGCCGAACAACATAAATTATTTTCTTTTTTTCCTGATAATTTCTGTGACATTACCCTCACTGATTCCTCTCTGATGCAGCCAATTAAATCGGTAAGCGGGATAATTGGTATTGGTAAAAACGTCATTCGCAGAGGATACATCTGTAACCGTTGCGACATGGTCAATTGTATTTATCGTGAAAAAAGAGATACTAAAAGAGCAGACCGTTGTTGATATACCCCTTAAACCCAAAATTCTCAATAGAATTTCGTAATGAGAGGTTAAAATACAAGCTTGCCTCCCGTTAGGCGAGGAAAATCAGCACGTTTGATGAGGAGGTATAATGCACTTTTCTGGTGACGAATCAAACGTGTACAAAGTGTCTGATTTTAAAGTAGTTTAAGCTCGGAATAGAAAGGTTATTGAGAATTTTGGGTTAAAATCAATTAAAATCCATAAAAAAGCCGCAATTAAGCGGCTTTTGTCTTATACGATATCTTGACTACAAGGAAGGGTCGCACCACCATACAAGCGATGGATCTGCCAGATTGTTGTACCAATCGGGATTCCAGTTGGTAATATCCATAAAATCGGGATAAGGACCGTTGACATTTTGCCTCTCATTTGGCCATTTCCAATCAAATGGGATCATGATTCCGTTTGGATATTCCTTGCCGTCCTTCATCCATGTATCCCTTCCGGATATCTCCCAGATGTACAGATCATAACTATCCCCATTATCCACCTTACCGGATGGCCACACTGTAATAAACGGCTCAAATGGCTTGGCGCCGCTTATGGTGAAATCATCATTGAGGCTCAGATAAATGACCTTTGTCGCGATCGGATCACAGGTCTTATCGTCTTTGGTAGTATTGGCGGCAAAGGGATGAGGAGAAACATTCTCCGGTGGCAGGGCCTCCTTTGTACTTCTGAAAACAGTAATATTGTAATAATCACCATCCTCTTCAACGCCCTCATCACCTGAGATATCAGCTATTCCCATTTTAGGTATCCTGATCTTGAAAGTGTGATCATATTTGGCTCCTCTTGCAGTCGCTATAAAGATCATCTTTGCTTCATTCCCTGAGATAACAATGCTTGATTTCATCAAAAGATCATTGTAATCGGCATCATTACCCTCGTCACGTAAATCTTCCCATCCATAGGTGAAATCAATTTGCTCTGTGCACTCATCCCTGCAAAACTCAAAATAAACTGCCCAGTTGCATCCGGGGAATTGAAGCGCATCACTTAACGACACCTCCTTATTGTAATCCCCATGATCATCATCATATTCTCCATGATCATCATCGTAGTCATCATCCTCGCAATCATCCTTATCTCCATGATCCTTATCCTTGTCGCAATGATCTTTATCATCATGGTCTTTATCACAGCGGTCTTTGTCTCGATGTTCTTTATCACAATCCTTTTTATCCTTTCGATCCTTGTCTTTCCGGTCCTTGTCTTTACAATCGCCACTTCCCCGACTGCCATCATGATCGTCATCGTCATAATATCCGTTGTGGTCATCATCAGTCGGAGAACATAAACCTGCCCAAGCCGATTCGTCATTGGTGAGTTCAGCATGTGCTGCTATAAAGAAACAATCTCCAACCTCCAGCTTGTCCCATGGAATCTGCACCTTATGCTCACTGACATTATCCTCTGCTTCCCATTCCATTTTATATTCAAACTTCCCAAGCTTTGGGCCACCGTTACTTAATTTCCCCTCCTCTTCCAACTCATCAAGAGAATTAAATATCTCAAGGTGTACTTCATGAAGAAATACGCCCTCATCACTCACTTTATAAACTATCGTAAGATAGCTGTCATCGCTATAGACATCCACGGTTCCAATCTTATCGTACTTACCGGCAACCAGGCAAACTGATTTGCATGGCTCCACAGTACCCCTTCTGGCATTGTAATATTCATTCCATCCCTGAAGATTTATGACCTCTTCTCCGGATCGTAAATCTACTCCGGGCTCATTACATCCTTGAGCAAAAAACATGAGCATAATTATACTCAAAACTGCTTTAAGTAAAATTTTTGGATTTTTCATGACTAATGTGGTTTGATTATTTTCTTATTAAATTAGAAAAATAAATTAGAATAATGAAATTTTTAAGATGTAATTTTTAAATCCTTTTTTAATATTTTAATTTATACACTGACCGTTAGGGTCTATTTCAACCGCGTTCTTCTACGCATTGATTGGTGATCAATAAAGAGCAAAACTTGAAATGCAACAGATTTCGATAAACTCCGCATATTTAAAAAAAGCTCCCTGGGGCAGCTTTTTTTAAATCCCAAAATCGATTGCTCATTTCCTTTACTGATTACATGACCATATCAGCGAATCAACTGCAAGGTTATTTGCCCAATCCGGATTCCAACCCTCTGTAATACTGGTAAATTCAGGATAAGGCTCTGTAATCGCAACGGTTTCATACGGCCAATGCCAATCATCCGGAATAAGAATTCCATTCGGGTATTCTCGGCCACTTTTTGTTAGCCATGTATCCCGGCCGGATACTTCCCATAAATACAAATCATAACTTTCACCTTTCCCTACTACCTGGGAAGGCCATACAGTTATAAACGGTTCATAAGGCTTACTTTCATCAAAGACAAAATCTTCATTTATGGTCATATATATTTCTTTTACAGCCTGAGGATCACATGTATTATCACCCGATGCTGTGTTAGTGGCAAAATAGCTGCCGCTTTTATGTTCCGGTTTTAATACCTCCCTGGTGCTTGAAAAAACAGTTATATAGTAATAGGTCCCATCATCTTCTGTTCCCTCATCGCCAAAAATATCTTCAATACCATGCATTGGTATTTTTATCTTAAACTCATGGTCATAACCGGCGCCTCTTGCAGCACCAATGAAGGTAATTTTTAATTCTGTATTTGATTTCAATACATCAGATTTTATTACCAGATCATTATAATCCATATCATTCTTTAGATCTCTCTGATCTTCCCAGGCATAAGTGAAATCAATGAGTGTGGAACATTCATCTCTGCAAAATTCAAAATAAATTGCCCAACTCGTACCCGGAAATTGTTTTGCCCCGTCTGTTGTGATGTCACTTCCATCAATATCACATAATCCACCCCATACAATATCACCATTCGTTAATTCAGCGCGAGCAGTTATGAAAACACAGGCATTTACTCCTGTAATTTCGGAAAGCGGAATACCGGCAGTATGACTTTTGGCCCTGCTACGATCACCCCATGTAACCTGATATTCAAACTTTTCGGGGAGGGGGCCGCTTCCATCTATTTTACCCTCATCGTACAAATCACGTACAGTTCTAAAAACTTCAAGTTGAAGCTCCTTAATATAGACATCAGGAACTGCAACGTTATAAGTAAGGAGCAAAAAATCTCCTTTTTCCGCAAGATTTATATTACCCGCGCTATAATCCTGATCTGAGATCAGACATACACTTTTGCAGGGATCAGGCAGTTCACCCAAATATTCAATCCATGTTGCAGGTTTGGTGACAATGCCCTTCGGAGCAGCTTCATTATCTGATTTATCGCACCCTTGTATTATCAATAATAAAAAAATACTGAGGGGAAATACAGATTTAAAAATTTTTGTGATAACCCGTTTCATAATAATTAAGTTTAATCTTAGCCTACATTGTAAGTTTAATATTTTTAATTGATATAATCCAATTTTTATCATGTAATTTTTTTGAGCTAAATCAACTTATATGACACAGTATTTTAAT
>WGED01000315.1 GCA_015492915.1 Cyclobacteriaceae bacterium | reverse complement strand
CTAATTATGAGCAAAGTAAAAAATCTATTGAAAGCCAAGGGACACGAGGTTCATAAAATTAATGAAAATGAAACGGTTTTTGCTGCCCTTGAGAAGCTTGCCGAACACGACATCGGCGCCTTGGTTGTGGTAAACAAGAAAGATGAGATCACAGGTATTTTTTCAGAACGTGACTATGCGAGGAAGGTAATCCTGAAGGGAAAATCATCGAAAAACACCAAAGTAAAAGAGATGATGACTACCACGGTCTACTATGTCAAACCGGACAACAACCTTTGGGAATGCCTTGAAATAATGACCAATAAGCACACCCGTCATCTGCCCGTTGTGGAGGACGGCAAACTGATCGGAATCGTATCTATCGGTGATATTGTTTACAGGATTATCACTGAGCAAAAATCAAAAATCGATAACCTCGAAAATTACATCATCGGATCGGATTATGGTCAGACCATCAAGATGCCATCCTGATATATTTCAGGATTCGTTGTTTTTTGGTGGATTTTTTTGAGCGAAAAAATAGAGTGTGTGACTGGTCACGGTTACATCAAATGTTTCTTCCACAAGTTTTTGTATTTCCATCACACGCGGGTCACAAAATTCAAAGATCTGATTTGTATCCGTGAGTATCACATGATCGTGCTGTCTGAATCCGTGTGATTTTTCGTAAAGGGACAGATTTTTTCCAAACTGGTGTTTTTTTACAAGATCACATTCCAGCAATATGTCCAGAGTATTGTAAACAGTAGCACGACTCACACGATAATTTTTGTTTTTCATATTGATGTACAGGGATTCAACATCAAAATGGCCGTCGTGTGAGTAAATTTCCTCGAGAATAGCAAATCGCTCAGGCGTTTTACGCAACTGCTTTTCTTCCAGGAATTTTTTAAATATTTCCTTTATTTCCTCGAATTTTTCCGGATTCAACATTAGGCCTTCAGTCAGGTCAGAGATTTGATGATAGACAAATTTAATTAAATAATCAATCTCCCCGCATAATTCCCTCATATTGTGGCATCCGAAGAAATTGATAATCAGTTATTAAAATAAATAAAAGGCCTTTTTGTTCAAAAATTCACACATTTTTAAAATTCAAAATCAGTTATATTGCTTCCTGTTTTAAAAAATTTCAATGAGGCTGAAGAAATTCATATCATGGATTTTAATCGGTTTGGTGCGATTTTACCAGATGTCCATTTCGCCGCTGTTTCCCGGGTCGTGCCGCTATACACCGACGTGTTCGCAGTACATGATCGAGGCCATCAGAATGCATGGCCCCTTCAAGGGCTTTGTCATGGGAATCAGGCGATTTTCAACATGTCATCCATGGGGAGGGAGTGGCTACGACCCTGTGCCGCCAAAAAAGGATAATTCTCATGAAAAAGAATAAAATACCCGTTACCATCATTACCGGATTTTTAGGCGCAGGCAAAACGACCTTACTCAACGATCTTATCGAAAATCATCCTAAAAAGAAATTTGCTGTGATCGAGAATGAATTCGGGGATATCCCCATAGATCAGGAATTGGTGGTGAGTGCGGAAGATAATATTTTCGAGTTGTCAAACGGTTGCATATGTTGTTCGCTCAACACCGAGCTTGGTGAGTTGCTCAGCAAACTGATGAGCGACAAATATGAATTCAATCATTTGCTGATCGAGACCACCGGCATTGCCGAGCCCGACAGCATTGCCTCGGCATTTATCGGCGGTAACAAGGAGTCAACTTTTTACCTCGACGGCACCGTCTGCCTGGCTGACGCCCCGAATATTGAGCAAAATCTCATGGAACGCGGTGAAGCGGTGAGGCAGGTCTCTTTTGCCGATGCCATACTGCTGAATAAAATTGATCTGGTGAGCGAAAAAGAACTTGAATCGGTAAAAACAGTTTTGAGAAAGGAAAATCCGGACGCGCTGATTCTTGAAACAACCCATGGAAAAACAGATCACGATCTGCTCAACCTCAATGCCTATGACAGTCAGGCACTCGAAAATAAATTGCTCAATCCTCAATACACGCTCAGGATCGGCAAGTATGATCACCATCACGATGATCTTGTGGCACACAGTTTCGAATTTCAGGAACCGATCATCCCCGAGAAGTTTGAACATTGGATCACAATGTTGCTCTTTTTAAGCGGGAGCCAGCTATACCGGATCAAAGGGGTGCTCCACCTGGAAGGAGAATCTCATAAAGTGATTTTTCAGTCCGTTCGTTCGAGCAGCAAGATAGAGCTGGGCACTAAATGGGGTGATGGCGAAGTACGCAAGAGTATGATTGTTTTTATCGGCCGGAATATTAAACGGGAGTACCTGGAGAAAGGCCTGAAAGGTTGTATGAAAAAAGGGTAAGCTACAAAATCGTTTCCTCCGCTTTTTTATTAACCCAAAACGGTGCGGTGATAAACCAAAGCACCATCGAAACCGTCATGATGTTTTTATTGGTATCAATATCCATTTTTTCCATAAAAACCATGATGGAAGGCACGATCGTCCCGGCCAATGCGAGATAAGACAGTATTTTGAGCAATGTTTTCATGATGATACGGTTTTAAACACAACTTTCGATTGATAATATTTGCTGGCAATGATATAGATGACCGACGCGATAAACCACCCCGGCAAACCGACAAAAAATATCTCCATACCCATACCCTGATTGAGAAACAAGCCGACAGCCAATGTGAGGATCCAGGCCCATCCTGCAGCATAATTGAAATTTAAACCGGCCTTTTCTGCAAAATCGGATTTCAGACCCAATTTTTTCAGCACGTAGAAATCTATGAAAATGACGGCACCCATCGGCATGAGGAGGAAGCCGTAAATAGCTACGAAATCAAGCAATCTCATGACCAATGCCGGAAAACATGCGGCCAGGGTGGTGATGAGCCCGGTCACTAATGTCACCTTCCACGTCTTCCATTTCGGCGCCACCGATTGCAAGGCAAGCCCGGCTCTGTAAATGGTCGGGTTGGCGGTTGTCCACCCGGCGATGATCACACAAACGGCGCCGGCAATTCCCGCGGCATTGTAAGCCACAACACCCGGTGCAAACTCGGTGCTGTTGTTTGACTGTTGAAGGAAAAGGGCATATAAAATCCCGGATGCCAACCAGGCGAAATAATGCCCGATAAACATGCCTGTGGCAGGCGAGAAGCCGTATTCCCACTTTTTGGCATATCGGAAAATCGAAAGGTCAGACATCCCGATGTGCATAGCCATATTGACAAACCAGGCAAAGAAGATAATGTGCCAGATCGTGAACTTACTCTGTCCTTCGAGCGGAATACCTGTCCAGATTTTTTCATTTGCCACGGACCAGAAATCCGAAACGGACTTAACGCCCATATCCGGTAACACGGCGATCGCTGCAGCGAAAAAGATCAGAATCATCCAGGGCGCCGCCACGTTGGCAAATTTTGAAACTTGCTGATAGCCAAACATGGCCACTACCGTTGTGATGGCGCCGATGGCAAACACCGCTACGATCCAACCTAAACTATTGGGCAACATATCGTGAAGCGATGGCATGGTGAGTCCGAAGGGGATGCCCACCGCCGTAGCGGATACGGCGATCATGGATCCGGCCAGAAAAGTGAACATAATACCGTTGACAACATTGTAAAACTTAACCAGGCTGCGCCCCACTATTTTTTCAAGCTGATAGTACATCGTCAGGCGGGTCTTGACGGCGATAGGCGCCGTCATGAGAGCCCAGCTCAGCACCGCAAGGATGTTGCCGATCAGGAGTCCGAAAACAAGATCGAAAGCCGTGACGCCATGCGCTACGAACAACGGGCCTATAACGAATTCGGTACCGGCAGTGTGCTCTCCGGCATACATGCCGATAAAGCTTTTTAATCCTTTGAGTTTGGATTGGGGGATCGGTTCCCTTTCATACTCATTGACAGATTCCAGATGACCGACAATGCCTTTCTTTCTCATAAAAATATTTGTTGAATATGACAAAAAGCAGGATTACAATATAAAAAATTAATAAGCCAATAAAACCGCGCATTTTGAATTTTCTTTTGAGCTTCAAAATACAAGACAAAACATTGCAGTGAAAAAACCCCACAACCCCATGAAAAATAAGGCAATTTGTCTGCAAAATACTTATCTTGTGTGTAATGATTAATTCTGCAAAAGACAGTATCAACAGACGAATAATATCAATCACAGAACCAAAAGCCAAAAGATCAGCAGCATTATGAATCGGAAACCGAC
The DNA here is from genome assembly GCA_015492915.1 of Cyclobacteriaceae bacterium. Classification (GTDB taxonomy): domain Bacteria; phylum Bacteroidota; class Bacteroidia; order Cytophagales; family Cyclobacteriaceae; genus JAAUQL01. The sequence goes on along the minus strand of WGED01000315.1, from coordinate 1,737 downwards.
CTTTCGAAATTTGCAAATAATATTGCTTTTTATCATTTCATTCAGTGTTTATGGTCAGCATGAGATCATAACGATTGCTGAGGGAAAAGAAGGCGGCAAGGGACCCAACGACCCGACGATTTTCATAAATCCAAGATCACCCAACATCATGGTGGCTGGTTTCGAAAATGAGAAGAACATGCAGACAAGCAACACGGTGACGGGTCACGGAAAGGTTTATTATTCAAAAGATTACGGGAAAACATGGCAGGTCAGAAATACTGGTTCTAAATACGGTGATTTTGGCGATCCGTGTATCATAGCCGACAATGAAGGGCAGTTTTATTATTTTCATCTTTCCGATCCGGAAAAAATGGGCTGGGACGGCAACCTGGTTATGGACAGGGTGGTGTGCCAGCGGTCTTCCAAAGGCAGAATATGGAACGGCGGCGCATCCATCGGGCATGACCCGCCAAAGAAAAACGAGCGATGCTGGGCAGCCTTCGATGAGGTGTCGGGCAGGATATACGTTACATGGACACAATACGATAATTTTGATTCGTCAAATCCCGAAGACAGCGCCCGCATTATGTTTTCCTATTCTGACAATCGTGGTAAATCGTTTATGCCGGCAGTAAGGATAAATACTGTCGGTGGCAATTGCGGGGGAGACAAACTGACGCCTATTGGCGCCATGCCGGTAGCGGGACCGGGCGAAGATCTGTATGTGACCTGGGCCTATGACGAAAAGATATATTTTGATCGATCATCCGACGGAGGGATCACCTGGTTGAAAAATGATGTGGTGGTGGCTGACCAGCCCGGAGGATGGCATGCCGAAGTGCCGGGATTCGGAAAGGCGTCGACCGCACCGGTGATCGGTTGTGATATGAGCTATGGCGAATATCACGGCACCATTTACGTAAATTGGGCCGACCAGAGAAATGGCGAAAACAACACGGATATCTGGCTGTCAAAATCCACCGACAGAGGCAACACCTGGACCGAACCGTTGAGAATCAATGATGACGAGGTGACCATGATGGGCAGGCATCAATGCTATAACCGGATGGCAGTGGATCCGGTCACCGGTTATATCTACATTGTTTTTTATGACCGGCGCAACCACGATGACCTCAAGACAGACGTCTATCTGGCTGTTTCGACCGATGGTGGGGAGACCTTTAAAAATGAGAAGATCAGCGAACAACCTTTCGAGCCCGATCCCGACATTTATATGGGAGATTACATCAATATTGCGGCGTACGGGGGATTTATTCGCCCCATCTGGACGGTACAGGAAAACGGAAAACTGAAATTGCTGATGGCCATTATCAATCCGCAATAAAAAAATCCAACACAGCTTTCTGAAATCAAAAAATGATAATCATTTATTAGGTGTGCCGCTGTATGAAAAAACGGCGATTTTCCCATAGCAATTATGCAGAGAGGCATCCCGACACTTGATACAGTCCGTACTTTATAAAATCAGAAATCAACTGACCGATGTTTTTTTACATGAAGAAACAAGAAGAGAGCCGACCTGCCTGCATTCCGGCGAAGCATGGAAAAATCGGCTGTTTTTCATGGATTTTATAAGATTTTGCAATGTGTTTATATTCACCCGGTATAGGTCAATAACAGCACTGTTACATCTTTGCCTCAAATTTATCAGGGTCGGATAGTGTTATGTCAAATGAAAATTAACGCAAATACTGTTTTTGAATTAAAACACCGGAATGCCGGGTGGAGAATGAT
>WGED01000314.1 GCA_015492915.1 Cyclobacteriaceae bacterium | reverse complement strand
GCCTGATTTTGACGTAGTTTAAGCTCGGAATAGAAAGGTTATTGAGAATTTCGGGTTTAATTTTTTCACGAGTAAGATTGCGTAAAAATGCAGCATAAAGAAGCAATGTAATTACTGTATCTTGTGTCGACGTTTGTTTATGAGAAATTGTCGATTTTTCATATAAAACAACCGAAAATGAACGGCTCCAATTCGTAACATTTTGCGAAAGAAGAGGTTTTATCAAAAAGTACTGTTGCCGATCGATCAGGTAATAATAAAATTTGGGATTGCATAATTCAGGTGGTTAAACAACCGAAAATAACATATCGTTTTTACTATCTTTTCATCATAGCCCTGATGTCGGGTCAAGTGACCGGATATGCCCAAAAACTCACAGAAGTGGAAGGGCGCGTACTTGACGATGCGGATGGCAAACCGCTGCCTTTTGTCAATGTATATTTCAAAGGCTCAAATGAAGGGGCCACAACTGATGAACGCGGATTTTTCCAGATCAAGGCATATTCCCCTTACGATTCCGTAGTTGCTTCTTTTGTCGGTTACCGAAAGAAAGTCGTACCGATAGTGCCCGGCAAGAAACAGAACCTGCTTATCAGACTGCAATCCGAGACGGTTAGTCTTGATGAGGTGGTGGTATTGAGCGGTGAAAATCCTGCCTGGCAGATCATCAGGAATGCCGTGAAAAACAAGAAGAATAATGATAAGCGACAATTGGCTGCCTATGAGTATTCGAGCTACAACCGCATTGAATTCGACATTGACAACTTGTCGGACAAAATGAAAAAACGGAAGATGATCCGTGAGATCTTTGAAGGGATTGACAGCACAGCCCTTGAGAAAAACGCCAATGGCAATGCCATTCTACCTATCTTCCTGTCGGAGACTGTTTCGAGGTATTATGTAAAAAACGAACCGTACGCCCGCAGGGAGGAGGTAAAAAAGACAAAGATTGTCGGGGTGGCAGTTGAAGATGGAAGTATGCTTTCGCAACTCACGGGTTCTACTTATCAGGAGTATAATTTTTACCGCAACTGGCTTACAATTCTGGAAAAAGAATTTATCTCACCCATTTCTGATAGTTGGAGGTTGTTTTATGATTATGAAATTGTTGATACGGTTATGCTCGGTCAATACAGGTGCTATGAACTCGACCTGTATCCCAGACGCAGGGAAGACCCCGCCTTCAATGGAAAGATATGGATCACGACCGATGACTACGCGCTGAAGAAACTGGATGTTTATATCGACAAGTCGACTAATCTGAATTTTATTGAGAGCATAATCATAAAGCAGGAACTCGGACGTACTGCTGATGGGCCCTGGTTGCCGGAGAAAACGGTTGTTATAGTGGATGTATCTAATCTTGGTAAGAATGCTGCCAGCATCCTGATAAAGATGTACAATACAACAAAGGACTGGAAAATCAATGATGTAAAGGATCAGAAATTTTACGCCAATGAGGTAATCCTGGTGGAGGATTACAACCGGTATCCGGTGGATTTTTGGGAAAGCGTTCGTCCGCCGGACCTCAATGCTCATGAAGTCAAGGCATACCAGATAATTGACACGCTGGTCAATATTCCGAGGGTGAAGACAATGGTCGATATCGTGAAACTGATCAGTACCGGCTATTGGCGGCGCGGTAAGGTAGATATCGGTCCTTATCTCTATGCTTATGCCTATAATAATTACGAAGGGCATTCTTTCAGGCTCGGTCTGAAGACCAATGAATATTTTCATGACAAACTCACTTTAAAGGGATATCTCGGCTATGGCACCAGAGATAATCGGTGGAAATATGGACTGAGAATGAATTTTATCATCAAACGACGACCATGGACTGAATTGAAGTTGCAAAGTGCTTATGATGTGGAGCAGGTGGGTATCAGGCCGGAGGATCTGATAGAAAGTAATTATATTTTCTATGCCGCTACGCGCTGGCAAACCTTTCGCCGGCCGTATTATATCTCAAAGAATTCTCTGAGCATCCGGTCTGAAATCGCCAGGGGACTGACACAGACAGTGACGCTTCGCCATGATTATTTCGACCCGCAGTTTTCATGTTATTATTATAAAAATCCTGATGGAGCGGACCTGGAACTTCAAAAGCAACTCTCTGCGCCAACCGTTAAATATTCATTGCGCTGGGCGCGCGATGAGCGGTTTATTCAAAACGGCAATGAGCGTATCAGCCTGGGACCAAAGCGTGCTCCCGCTATTCAATTTGATTATACCTACGGGTTTAAAGACATCCTGAACAGCAATTTTGAATTTCACAAGATGCAACTGGAAATTATCCAGAAAATGAGACTGGGATCTGTTGGGGAGGGTATTGTAAGACTGAAAGGTGGGTATATCTTTGGACAGATACCCTATTTATTGCTTGAAAATCATATCGGTAACGAATCCCTTTTTTACACAACAGGGGCATACAATACTATGAATTTTTTTGAATTTGTCTCCGATAAATATGCATCGCTGCGTTATGAGCATTATTTTCAGGGGATGATCATGAACAGGCTGCCATTGTTGCGAAAGCTGAAGTGGCGTCTGTTGGGCACGGCCAATATCCTCTACGGTTCATTACGTCAGGAAAACATAGATATTATGTCACCGGTCGATCCGGATGGTAATCCGGCTGTCGGGTTTGGCTGGCTTGATCCCACCCTGCCTTACATTGAACTGGGCTATGGAATTGAAAATATCCTGAAATTCATGCGGCTCGACGGAGTACACCGCCTTACCTATCGTGAGGTGCCCGGTGCTCAGAAATTCACCCTGAAGGTCAGCTTCCAGTTTAAGCTTTAAACCCAAATCTCAATAACCTTTCTATTACGGCCTTAAACTACTTCAACCCTCACGGGTGACAGGCTAAACCAGTCACTTTGTTCACTACTGCATGCCGCAGGTAGGTTTAGCTCATCACTACAAAAGTGTATTTTTCCCCTAACAGGTGAACATCCGAACAGGCGAACAATTGAACCGGAGAAAGGAGAAGCTTCCATCACCGGAAGTACTGAATACACTAACACTCGAGCATTCGCGGCATGGCATGAATTAACCCGAATAATTCGGGAAATAATAAAGGAAACGCTCCAAG
>WGED01000313.1 GCA_015492915.1 Cyclobacteriaceae bacterium | reverse complement strand
GTGCATTATGCCTCCTCATCAAACGTGCTGATTTTCTTCCCGCCCTGGCGGGACAAGTTGTACTTTAATCTCTCATAACGAAATCCTGGTGAGAATTTTGGGTTAAAAAAAAATATTCCGCAGTTAAAGTTCGATAAATCATTTATAAAACAAAAATGCCCGGCCATGACGGCGGAGCATTTAGTAAATTCAATATTCATGAATTTTATTAATATCTGTAATAATCCGGCTTGTACGGCCCTTCGACGGTCACACCGATATAATCGGCCTGTTCTTTCGAAAGCGTATCCAACTCCACGCCGATTTTATCAAGATGCAGTCTTGCAACCTTTTCATCAAGATGCTTCGGCAGTGTATACACCGCATTTTCATATTTTTCTGAATTCTGAAAAAGTTCGATTTGTGCCAGCGTTTGATTAGTAAATGAGTTGGACATCACAAAAGACGGATGCCCTGTAGCACAACCGAGATTGACCAATCTGCCTTCGGCCAGCAAAATAATATCTTTCCCATCCACATTGTACAGATCGACCTGTGGCTTCACCTGCACTTTGGTATCACCGTAGTTTTCATTAAGCCATGCTACATCAATTTCATTATCGAAATGCCCGATGTTGCAGACGATGGTTTTGTCCTTCATCAATTTGAAATGTTTGCCGGTCACAATGTCTCTGTTGCCCGTAGCCGTAACAACGATATCGGCCCTTGGCACGGCATTCACCATCTTTTTTACTTCAAATCCGTCCATCGCAGCCTGCAATGCACAAATCGGATCAATCTCTGTTACAATTACTCTGACACCCGCTCCACGGAGTGATTGAGCAGAGCCTTTACCCACATCACCATAACCGGCCACTACAGCCACTTTACCTGCCAGCATCACATCGGTTGCACGACGAATGGCATCGACAAGTGATTCACGGCATCCGTATTTATTATCAAATTTCGATTTCGTCACGGAGTCATTCACATTGAACGCGGGCACGGGTAATGTGCCGTTTTTCATGCGTTCGTAAAGCCTGTGAACACCTGTTGTTGTTTCTTCCGAAATACCCCTGATGTTTTTGGCCAGATCAGGATACTCATCCAGGATCATGTTTGTCAGATCGCCACCATCGTCAAGAATCATGTTGAGCGGCTTGCCGCCATCAAAGGCAAACAAAGTCTGCTTAATGCACCATTCATATTCTTCCTCCGTTTCACCTTTCCAGGCAAAAACGGGTGTCCCGGTTTTGGCAATAGCCGCCGCAGCATGATCCTGTGTGGAAAAGATATTACACGACGACCAGGCCACTTCGGCGCCAAGCTCTTTGAGTGTTTCTATCAGCACCGCCGTCTGAATTGTCATATGCAGACAACCGGCGATCCTGGCACCTTTCAGGGGTTTTGATTCGCCGTATTCTTTGCGCAATGCCATCAGTCCGGGCATCTCGGCCTCGGCGAGTTCTATTTCTTTTCTTCCCCATGCCGCCAGGGAAATGTCTTTGACTTTGTATTTCAATTCTGTCATAAATAATGTAGGTTTTTAAATTTTGAGCGAACAAAGGTAAAGAAATCCGTTTTGAATAAAAACGGGCGGACATTATTTGCCCTGCAGCCCGTTGTTTTTCCTATGAGAAAATGACGATTATTTCAAACGAAATTAAACGAGGGCGGGGAAGGCAGACTCTATTTTACAAAAACAACCTCCTTAAAGTCAAACCGTTTGATTCCATCTTCCGTTTTGATGACTAACTTACCCGAAGGCTCCACATCTGCGATTTTGCCGTTGAAAAATTTCCCTTTCGCCTTAAAAACATGTATCTCATTTTTCCAGTAAAGATGATCGAGGTATGCATGCCGCAGCGCTTTCGATTCTCCTCGTTTGAGGGCAAAATACTTATCTTCCACCTTCTCGAGCAATAAAGCGATGAGTTCGTCCCGATCGAAAGTCTGCCCGCAGATATTGGCCAGGGAAATGGCATTTTTTTCATGAAACCGTGTCTGGTTGACATTGAGCCCTACCCCCACGATACACCATTCGATGATATCCTGTTTGATATAGTTTTCGATGAGAATCCCGCCGATTTTTTTGTCTTCAAACATCAGGTCATTGGGCCATTTTATTTTCAGTTCCACGTTGATGTATTCGGCCAAAAGATCATAGATCGCCAGTGAGGTGATCATCGTAAGGTGAAAAAAGTCAGATGCCTGAACGAATGAGGTTTCGAGGATTATGGAAATGAGAATATTTTTGGCTTTTGCCGATTCCCAGGAGTTGCCGCGCTGCCCCTTGCCTTTTGTCTGATAGTCTGTATAAATCACCGTTCCGTTTACCGGCTGTCGTTTACTCATCAATACAGATGCGAGTTCGTTAGTCGAGTGACAGCTCGGCAGATAGAATGCCTTTTTGCCGATAAATACCGTATTGTTAAATAATTTATGCAAGTATTTTTTTGTAGCTTTACAGTTTCAATTTAATTCTTCAGAATGGTAAAAAGATCTGAGCCCGCCGGGGCTGAAAATTTAAACAAATATATATTAAAAGGAATACAG
>WGED01000312.1 GCA_015492915.1 Cyclobacteriaceae bacterium | reverse complement strand
TTTTTATATTCTTTTAATAAAGTGACACTTATACTAAAATGTTTCCTTGCTTTCTCGCCTTTTTCAACACGGCGGTGATGCCATTTTTATTAATGGTCCTGATGGCCGCTGCCGATACCTTCAGTGTGATCCAGCGGTCTTCCTCCGGAATGTAAAACCTCTTCTTATGAAGATTAGGGTAAAACTTCCTTTTATTCTTGTTATTGGCATGGGAAACGTTGTTTCCAACCATTGGTTTCTTTCCGGTTATTTGACAAACTCTAGCCATTTTCAGCAGTATTTTTCCGTTTTTCCAAAATGGACTGCAAAGATGAGGAAAAATTATGGAATATCAAAAACACTTTTTTTCATTTTATTTGCCGGTGAGCTCCCCAAAAACATTTATTCACCCTTTTTGAATTAAAAATAATAGCCTTATCTTTGCGTCCCATTTTCGAATGGTTTTTTCATTTAAACATTTTAAGAAAAAATTAGTGGACACATTAAGTTACAAAACGAAATCGGCAAACAAAGCTACCGTAAGCAAGGGGTGGGTAGTCGTGGATGCTGATTCTCAGGTTTTAGGACGTCTGGCAAGCCAGGTTGCTCGAATTATAAGAGGTAAGCACAAGGCCAGCTACACTCCCCATGTAGACTGTGGTGACAGGGTGATTGTCATCAACGCGGACAAGATCAGATTAACAGGAAAGAAATGGACGGATAAGCAGTATATAAGGCATACTGGTCATCCGGGAGGGCAGAGATTTGCTACACCAAAGCAATTGAAAGCCAAGTCGGCCTCCTTGCTCGTTGAAAACGCAGTAAGAGGGATGTTGCCCAAGAACAGGTTGGGCAGGAAGTTGTTTAAAAATTTATACGTTTACGAAGGTGCCGAGCATCCTCACAAAGCGCACAATCCAAAGGAAATTAAATTTTAGATAGATGGAAGTAATTAGCAAAATAGGAAGAAGAAAAACATCTGTTGCCCGATTGTATCTCAAGGATGGTAACGGCGAGATTTCCATCAACGGAAGAACTTTGGAAAGCTATTTCCCTTCGGAAATTCACAAGATCATCATTAATCAGCCGATGAAGCTGGTAAATGCCGATGGCAAATTTGATATAAAAGTGAATGTACGGGGAGGTGGATTTAAAGGACAAGCCGAAGCTATCAGGCTGGCTGTGTCACGAGCACTTTGTGAGGTGGACGAAGAATACAAGCCGCTTCTGAAAAAAGAAGGATTTCTGACCAGAGACCCGAGAATGGTTGAAAGAAAGAAATACGGCAGAAGAAAGGCGCGCAGAAGATTCCAATTCAGTAAACGTTAATTTGAGAACAATGGAAAAAATAACTTATAAAGAATTACTCGATGCCGGTGTGCACTTCGGACACCTTACCAGAAAATGGGACCCCCGGATGGCTCCGTACATTTTCATGGAGAGAAACGGCATTCACATCATAGATATTAACAAAACGATTGTCGCGCTTGAAGAAGCGGCTGATTATCTCAGAAGCGTTGCGAGGTCCGGCAGAAAGATCATGTTTGTCGCCACCAAAAAGCAAGCGAAGGCCATCGTGGAGGAGCAGGCTAAAAGGCTGCGCATGCCTTACGTGACCGAGCGTTGGCTCGGCGGTATGCTTACAAACTTTGCCACAATCCGCAAGTCACTCAAGAAGATGTCCTCCATTGAGAAGCTCATGAAAGACGAGGCATATCTTAACCTCGCCAAAAGAGAGCGGCTGATGATATCGAGGGAAAAGGATAAATTGAGGAGGGTACTCGGTGGTATTGCCGAACTTTCAAGGTTGCCGGCAGCATTGTTTGTCATCGACATCAAGCGGGAGCACATCGCTGTAAAAGAGGCCCTGAAGCTCAACATCCCTATCGTGGCGATGGTCGATACCAACTCAAACCCTGAGATCGTTGACTACCCGATCCCGTCAAACGACGATGCATGGAAATCAATTCAGGCTATTACTGATTATATTTCCAAGGCAGTAGAAGAAGGGTTGATGGAGCGAAAGAAGGATAAGGAGGAAGCCAAGCTGGCTGAAGAGGAAAAAGCCAAGCGGGAGGTTGACAGTGCGAAGGAGAAAGAGGAAGAAAAAGCATAATCATTTGTAAAAATATGTTTTAATAAATTGAACATCAGGAGATTATGCTGGTGTTCAATTTTTTTATAGAAACTAAAATTAAAAACTAACGAACATGGCGATTACAGCACAAGACGTAAATAAGCTCAGGCAAATGACCGGAGCAGGCATGATGGACTGCAAAAAGGCACTGGTCGAATCTGATGGCGACTTTGAGAAAGCCATTGAGATATTGAGGAAAAAAGGACAGAAAGTTTCTGAAAAGAGAGCGGGCCGCGAGACCAAGGAAGGTTCGGTATTTATCAAATCAAATGATGATAATTCCCTTGCAGTGCTCGTGGCGCTTGGCTGCGAAACTGATTTTGTAGCAAAGAATGAGGACTTCCAAAACCTTGGTAAAGAGATACTGGAAGCTGCTTTTGCCAACAAGCCGGCCGGCATTGATGAGCTGAAAGCTATCAAGGTCGGGGATTTGACGATTGGTGAGAAAGTGACAGAGCTTGTGGGTAAGATCGGTGAGAAGATCGACATTCTGGCATTGGAAAACCTTGAAGGTGAAAAGGTTGTCACCTACATACATGCGGGCAGCAAGCTGGGAGTACTCGTGAGTCTGAAAGGTGCAGGCGACGACGATGTAACAGCAGCAGGCAGGGATGTGGCCATGCAGATTGCAGCTATGAATCCTGTGGCGGTTGATAAAGATGACGTTGACAGTACTACAGTGGAAAAGGAACTGGCTATCGGACGTGAACAGGCTTTGGCCGAAGGTAAGCCTGAAAATATCGTGGACAAAATCGCTCAAGGCAAACTGAATAAATTTTTCAAGGAAAACACCTTGCTCAATCAATTGTTTGTGAAGGACAGCTCAAAAACTGTTGCACAATATCTTGACTCTGTCAAGAAAGGTTTAACGGTAGATAAATTCAAAAGAATAGCTATAGGATAATAAAATCTGAAGGTCTTAAAAAGCTCCGGTTTCCATGAGAATTGGGGCTTTTTTTTATCTTGACCAATCAAAGCCAAAGATCAGGAGGTAGATGGCCAGCGAACCCATGCCGTAAGCCACGATATACAAATCCCATTCCGACATAGCCACATTACCCGGCAACTCAAATTTGATAAGGTAATAGAGCAGGCACAGTACGGCAGACCACATCCATATCCTCATGGGCCAGGACTTATCGAGAAACAGAAGTTTTTTCCAGTTTGTCTTTGACATTGCTGTAAAATCGGAAGGCAAATATAGGCAATTCTTCAATAAACCCCTTCCGGAAAATGAGGTAAACATGCTTAATTTTGAGAGAGATAGCAGAGATTGAAGATCTTGCTTTTCAACTCATGATAGTCCATGGTTCGTATGACAAAATCATCAACTTCCGACAGCTCTGCCATGATGGGCAGCAGGGGATGCTCGGTTGCAGCAAGGCCGATGATGCGGGGGGATACGCCATTTTGCTTGCTTGCTTCTTTGAGTGAGCCGGAAAGCTCAAAACCGTTTTGCACCGGAAGCTCCAGATCGACAATGATGAGATCGTAGGCATTGATAGCAGCTCTCCTGACAGCCTCTTCGGCAGAGCTGCAGATATCGAGCTTATCACCGAGGTTTCCGAGATTTTTGGCTATAATGAATTGAGCGGTCATTTCAGATTCTACCAATAATATCCTGATAGGCCTGACGGCTTCGAGCAATGTGTATATGGACTTTTCTGTAATCATCCCGGAATAATTTAGTTCCACTGAATTTTCAATAATAATGCCATGGGAAGGCCTTTTGTAACCATCGGAAAGATGATGAAATGAATAAATCCTTACAGCGATATGAAATTACTGTAAATCAATTTCTTAACGATTACCCTATTGCCACCCAAGTGTACTATTTTCCGAACATTGAAATTTTATATTGTTATGGTAAGAGGCAAAAAATTCCCAAATCGGGAACGTTACAGCATTAATTTTCCCAAATGAAGAAAACGACAATGCTTGTGAAAGAACGGAAAATCACCGTTTTCTCATGGCTGAGAGAGTATTTTGTGCTAATAAATCAGGATAAAAGTGTGATTGTTCTTTAAGTTGAATATTTTTATTGTTCAATTTCATAAAGACATGATCCGGACTGTTATTCTTCTATTGTTCATTCATTTTATTTTTTCGGTTTCGTACGGACAGGAACTTGTTGCCAACATAAAAGTTGATGCAGGCGGCTTTGATCGCCATGACGTACCCGTAACTGCAACCCTGGACGGTATTGATCTTGATATTGCCAATCGCAGGCCTGTTCTGTTTGATGGAGTTCATGAAATATCAGCGATTTTTCATTTCGAAAACGGTCCGCGGCTGTCATGGGTCATTCCGGAATTGAAGGCAGGGATCCGGAAGGTTTACCAGTTAAAGCTCATGCCCCTGGCGAAAACAGGAAAGGATGCCCCCGTGATGGAAGTGGCCAGAGAGCATGGTAATCTGATCATCTTGTCTCATGGTAAAAAGGTATTGCAATATAATTTTGTGGAAGATAAGCTTCCTGACGGAACCCCTGAGGTATATAAAAGGGCCGGCTATATCCATCCGTTGTGGTCGCCCGGGGGCGAGGTGCTGACGCGTATCAGGCCGCCCGACCATCTGCACCATGTAGGCCTTTGGAATCCATGGACACGTTCCGAATTCAAAGGCAGGGAGATCGATTTCTGGAACCTGAACAAACAACAGGGTACGGTCAGGCCCGTGACAGTCACAGTCACAGCCTCCAATGATGTTTTTGCAGAGTTCAAAGTCATTCACGACCACGTTGTGCTAAAAACCAATACGCCATCCGGAGAGGAGACAGTGCTGAAAGAAGAGTGGAATGTGCGCGTTTGGAATATCCCCGGCAAGGGCTGGCTCATCGATTTTATTTCAACCCTTAACTGCGCTACAGATAGTGCCTTTACCATAAAAAAATACCGATATGAAGGATTCGGCTTTCGAGCCACTGCAAAGTGGAACGATGAAACAGCTACGATCCTGACTTCGGAAGGTTATGACAAAGCCAATGGCAACGGCACCAGATGCTACTGGTGCGATGTGAATGGTATTTCTTCGAAGAGCACATCGGGCATCGTTTTCATCACTCATCCCGCCAATTACAATTATCCGGAGCCCATCAGGATATGGCCTGTCGGCGCCAACAAAGGAAAGGAGAACGTCTTTTTCAACTTCAACCCTGCGATGGATCGCGACTGGCGGCTGAAACCGGAAAAAGTATATCAGCTTCGCTATAGGATGTATGTGTACGACGGAAAAACGGACAAAAACGAAGCTGAAAGACTGTGGAGGAATTTTGCTTACCCTCCGAGTGTGTCGGTCGAAATTATGAACAAAAAATAGCTTATTTCTCATAAAAACTTCATCATGAAAAACAGAAGAGATTTTTTAAAGACATCTGTGCTCGGAGCTGCGGCCTTTGCCGTTCCGACCATTGTCCCTTCCACCGTATTCGGCAAAAGTGCCCCAAGCAATAATATTAACATCGGGCAGATCGGTTTCGGACGCATAGCACGTGCCCATGACCTGCCGGAAACGATGAAAAACGATATCGCCCGTGTAATAGCGGTGAGTGATGTGGACAGCAAAAGGGCTAATGACGGGAAGGCTTTTGTTGAAAAATTTTATGCAAAAAATAAGGAAAAGAAAAACTATATCAATGTGGAGGTGTATGGCGATTATCGCGAAATGCTTGAAAACCCGGACCTCGATGCCGTGATCATAAGCACGCCTGACCACTGGCATGCAAGGCCTGCTATTGATGCAGCCCTGGCCGGCAAGGACGTCTATTTGCAAAAGCCCGCCTCTCTGACCATTGAGGAAGGACGCCAGATGAGCGATATCGTGCACCGCACAGGCATCGTTTTTCAGGTAGGCAGTCAGCAGCGCTCGATCGATCCATGGCCACAGTTTCACCGTGCCTGTGAGCTTGTGCGCAACGGCAGGATCGGAGAGATCAAGGAAGTATACATTGGTCTTCCGGGCGATCCTGCGGGTGAGGACTGGCCCGAAATGCCTGTACCGCCCAACCTCGATTACGAGATGTGGCTCGGCTCCACACCACTCGTTTACTATACTGAAAAGAGGGTGCATCCGCAGAAGGACTACAGCCGCCCGGGGTGGTTGCGCTGTGAGCAATTCGGTGCGGGCATGATCACGGGATGGGGCGCCCACCATATCGATACCGCCCATTGGGGCATGGGCACGGAGTTTACGGGGCCCATAGAGGTAGAAGCTACCGCGGAATTCCCGAAATCAGGCCTTTGGAATGTACATGGCGATTTCAAAGTAACTGCCAAATATGAAAATGGCGCCATTATGCATATCTCCGGCGATTATCCCAACGGAGTAAAATTCGTAGGAACGGAAGGATGGATATTTGTGACCAGAGGTAAGCCCGTGACCTCAAGCGACCCTGTATCGAACAGTACGGGTAAAAAATCCCTTGACGCAAGTGATCCGAAAATACTTGATTCAGAGATCGGGCCCGATGAGATTCACCTTTACAGAAGTCCCGAACAGCACAAGAACTGGCTGGATAACATTATCTCCCGGGGCCTCACCGTTGCGCCTGTGGAGGTGGCACACCGCTCATGCAGCGCCTGCCTGGTCAGTCATATTGCGATGAAGTTGCCACGAAAACTCTACTGGGATCCGGAGCGTGAGCGGTTTAAGAATGATGATGAAGCCAACAAGATGCTCAGCCGCGTGCAGCGATACCCGTGGGGCACGAACTATGCGGGGATATAAAATAACCCTCGAAGGGTTTCAAATCCTTGGAGGGTTACATGATTTTTCTATAATCGACTCAGGGTTTTCCCCTTACCGCTTCCACCGCTTTGCGCACAGAGCCATGAGTTAAGAGCAATTCTTTGGCTTCATCATAAGGTACACCCAGTTCACCCATGATCATCCTTGTACCGCGGTCCACCAGTTTGTTGTTGGTCAGTTGCATGTCCACCATCTTGTTGCCCTTCACCCTGCCCAGTTTGATCATGGCTGTGGTGGAGATCATGTTGAGTACGAGCTTTTGGGCTGTTCCGGCTTTCATGCGCGTACTGCCCGTTACGAATTCCGGGCCCACGATCACCTCAATGGGATATTCAGCGGCCTCAGCCAGTTTGGTGCCTTCGTTGCAGGTGATGCAGCCCGTCACGAGGCCGTTCTCGCGGGCCTGTCGCACAGCACCGATCACATAAGGGGTCCTGCCCGAGGCAGCGATGCCTATCACGACATCCTTATCGTTGGCATTGTATTCCTGCAGGTCTTTCCATCCCTGTTCAAAATCATCTTCAGCAAATTCGGCAGCATATCTGATAGCGTCGTCACCGCCTGCTATCAGGCCAATGACCAGTCCGTAAGGCACGCCGTAGGTCGGAGGGCATTCGGAGGCATCCACGATGCCGAGCCGCCCGCTTGTGCCGGCACCCACATAAAACAGCCGTCCGCCGTTTTGCATTTTCTCAATAATTCTGGCGACGAGTGCTTCGATCTGCGGAATGGCCTTTTCTACCGCCAGGGGCACGGTTTTGTCTTCCTTGTTTATATTGACCAGCAGGTCATGGACAGGCATCTTTTCGAGATTATCGTAATGTGAAGGGGATTCTGTTGTGTTCATATATTAATGTTTTGTTGCGTGATAACTTGTAAGCCCATCGATCGGACTTTTGATGATATTACCGGTTTTGAGACCGTTGTATTTAGCGACATTTTGCAGGATGTCTTGATTGTAGAAAGCCACCGAGCCCACGAAATGACAGCTCATTTTATCATAATCTTCATATCTGAGAATGTAGTTTTCGGCGAAGGCCGTAAAGCTGTCAAAGATAAGCTTGTAGAAATAAGTCATATCCTTGTGACGACTGATGAATTTTGCGAATCCGGCAAGATATCGACTGGGCATAGGCTTGTGATTGACATGTTCTAAGATGATTTCTTTATTAATATTAAGTTCATTGCTGATCAGATCAATACATTTTTTCGGCATGTGCTCACGCAGAAAATCTGTCACCATTTTTTTTCCGAGCCAGGCCCCGCTACCCTCATCTCCGAGGATGAAGCCGAGAGAGGGGATATTTTCAACGATCTTTTCGCCATCGAACAGGCACGAGCCTGAGCCTGTCCCGAGGATGCAAACGATACCCTGCTCATGACCGCAGAGTGCCCTCGCGGCGCCGAGCAGATCGGGATGGACTAAAATTTCAGCGTTACCGAAATATGGTGAGAGCACATCGACGATCTGTTGCTTTCTTTCCGACGTAGAACATCCCGCACCATAAAAATAAATTGTTGAAATCTCGGCTTCCGGAAGGGCAGGAAGTAGTGCTGTCATGATCTCGCGGTCCATCTCATCCGCGTTTTGATAGTAAGGATTAAAACCTTTGGTCTCTGCCCGGGCTACCTCTTTGTAGCCGTCCATGAGGCGCCAGTCCGTTTTCGTCGATCCGCTGTCTGCTATCAGAATCATGATTTTTTCATAATTTTCAGGCTTTTCAGAGTTCCCGGGGTTCGCTGCCGGTCCCCTTCGTGTATCGATGGTTTTTGCAAAATTATCAATATTCAACCCAATATTCTCACCAGGATTTCGTAATGAGGGCTTAAAATACAAGAAAATCAGCACGTTTGGCAAGGAGGCATAATATACTTTTATGGCGACGAGCCAAACGTGAACAAAGTGACTGATTTTGACGTAGTTTAAGCACGTAATAGAAAGTTTGGGTTAAACCTTTGGGAAACAATTCGTTAAGTATGTTTTGTTCGGGCAAAATCAATGAATTCCCATGGCCAGTGCACGAGTCTGCAACCCTCAATCCACCGCCAAGACTCGCGCCAGTGCACATCATTTTTTACTGGCGCAAAACTTCCTGCCAGGGCCATGCGCTGGCAGGTCTTGTGCCTGATCAAAACCGATCATGAAAAATAGCCTTTTTCTCATGGCCTGACGATCATCGTTTCAAAATCCGAACAACTGCTGTATTTCTTGAGCCATTCAACACTCTCTGCCATGGCAGCCTCCAGCATCCCGTCACCGGCAAAGTCAATAATAATCATTAAAAACTTATGGGCGTCATCGGTCACCATCGTGCGCACCGAATCGCTTGTGGGGCTGCCGAAGGCGCTTTTCGCGTCGCGAAAAACGGGCAGGTTCTCAATGTTGAATGCACCGCGTCCGATGGCTTCGTAGGGTTCGCCTGTCTTTCCGACGCCAAAAGATATTTCCCCTTCGATCTTGTCTGCATCATAGCCACCTATGGAAAATCCGCTTTTCAGGGAGATGAGGTTGAGCGTGTCCACCACATTATTGATCCTGTACAGTGTCTTCCCGTTCACGATGCGGCGCGTCAGGGCCTCTGCCGACGGGCGGTAGCGGCTGGGGTCTTTGCCCAGCTTACGGTAAGCATCTTTGGTAGCTTTGATCGTCGGTTTTAGGCTTACAGCGTCTATGGTAAGCGCCTCACGGATATCGGCTATGACTTTTTGTGATAATTCTTCAAGCTCATTGTCGGAAGGCCGCACCCTCACCGCGCATTGAATGCACCCGAGTCTTGTGCCGGGCAATACATTTGAGATTTCATGAGAAATATGTATTTTTTTCATCACACCACATATTTAAGGTAATGCTCCAGGAATACGTCGTAAAGTCTGTATCCTTCGTCTTCTTTTAAAATCACCTGTTTCTCAAGCAACGCCTTGATGATCCGCTGCATACTGCTCGCTACGATCACACCCGAATTCTGCAAAAAGCTGCCTGAGGTAGGAGATTTCACCAGGCCGTGGCGGGCGAAGGCTTTCACGCATCGGAATTGCCGCGGCGTAAGCAATTGCGGTAACTCCGAATAAAAGGCTTTCTTTTCCTGCAGGAAGCCGTAATATGCTGTCTCAAATCCTGATATGGTTTTCGGTGTATTTTCAAAG
>WGED01000311.1 GCA_015492915.1 Cyclobacteriaceae bacterium | reverse complement strand
GTATAAATCAGTTGTGTTGTTGGGGCATGAAGATTATTACCCGAAATTCGGATATGTTCAGGTTGACAAATTCGGAATTGAATTGCCTTTTGATGTCCCGAAAGCAAATTGCATGGTGATTGAATTAGTGGAAAACGGGCTTAAAGGCGTACACGGGATGGTTGAATATCCGAAAGAGTTTTATGAATGAAAACCGTGTTTGAAATCATCAAGTTGAAATCACGGCAAACTCCTATAACTGGCTACAACTGGCGCAAGTTTTAGTGATAGTCAGTGTTGCCGGCCCAACTTGTGCCGATTTCCGCAACAAAATTAACCTTCAATACAAGGAGCACTATTCAGCATCATTGACCTTTTCAAGCCTGTTGTGCCTCCAGTAGGCAGTGATGCTTACGATGGCCACTACGGCAATGGTATAATACACAAATGACGGTATCGGCACGGGATCGCCGGCAGCGTATGAGTGCAATCCCGACAGGTAGTAGTTCACCCCGAAGAATGTCATGATAATGGAGGCAAAGGCGAGCAGCGCGGCGAGGTTGAAGGCATAGGTGCTCTTAAAACCAGGGATGAGGCGCATATGCAGCACAAAGGCATAGAAGATGATCGATGCCAGCGCCCATGTTTCTTTCGGGTCCCAGCCCCAGTAGCGGCCCCAGGACTCATTGGCCCACACGCCACCGAGGAAGTTGCCGATTGTCAGCAGAATGATACCGACGATCAGCGCCATTTCCAGCACGTAGGTGAGTTCCTTGATAGAGAGTGACAGGCGCACGTTGTTTTCTTTTGTTTTGAAGATCATGGTGACCAGGTTGACAAAAGCGAGAAGCGCGCCGAGTGCAAAGAATCCGTAGCTCGCCGTAATGGTGGCCACGTGGATGGTGAGCCAGTAGGATTTGAGCACGGGCACGAGATTGGTGATCTGCGGATCGAGAAAACTGAGATGTGCCACAAACAGGATAATGCCCGTGAGGATGGATGTGACGGCCAGCGTCATGGCCGATTTTCTGCCGAAGATCAGTCCCGCCAGCATGTTGGCCCAGCCGATATAGATCATGGCCTCATAGCCGTTGCTCCACGGCGCATGGCCCGAGATGTACCAACGCATGGCAAGTCCGGCAGTATAAACAACAAATCCCGCTATGATGACGCCCACGATAATCCTGATGGGCCATTTCAGTTTAAGGCGCGGTTTCAGCACGCGTACAAATTGAATAATGAGTAAAATGATTCCGGCCAGCAAATAAAAAGGAAACAGTTTTTCGAAAATATTCCATGAGTTAAACATGATTTCCATTTTCACTTTTGCCGGAGAGGGCATGACGGCGGAACCGTAGAGTGCCTGGTATTTTTTAATCCCTTTTAGGATCTCATCAGCGAGATCGTTGTTGCCGTTTGTGAGGCTTTGCAGGTATTGCTGTAATCCTTTGCGCACAAACAGTGAGTCATCGCCACGTAGGCCGTATAGCTCATCGTCAACAGGCGATACCCAGTGGTGGCCCGGATCATTTGGTACGGGAAATATCCTGAGCAAGCGGCCCTGATAAACCATGTAGGCAATATTGACGCGCTCATCCACCTTGATCACCTCCTTGTCGAGCGTGCTTTGGTTGGCAGGTTTTTTAGCGTAAGCGGCATTGACAAGATCGCGTAGCACGTAGCGTCCGTTTACATCGAAAAAATCATTGAAGCAGGCATATTTGCCGTCGATCTTAAGTATTTCGCGAAGGCGCTTATCGCCCACCTTTATCATTTTCACCTGGTGCCATTCATGCGGCCTGCTCATCATACTTAGCAGCACCTGGTCCGCGTCATAGTCGCCCAGTTTGTTGGTCTTATAGATCTTCCGTAGCAGGTCGCTGGCCAGGGAATGCACAGGCGCCATCCTGCCCTGCGATGACTGGTAGATAAGTTCGCCGAAAGCCCGGGCCTGTTCTTTGGTGGGCGCCTCGGGATAAGTTTGGGCCCTGGCTGCGCCCCCCGCAAAAAATAGCAGAAAAACCATGACGCCTGCCAGTTTCTCCCTCTTTTTGTGAATGCGGTCAATCAGCCCGGAGAGCTGGTGAAATCGTGTCCTCTTTGAAAATACGATGGCAATCAGCCCGAAAGCCAGCAAGAGGTAACCGAAGTAGGAGACCAGGGTGCCGGGCTTGTCTTTGTTGACGGAGAGTACCGTGCCCAGTTCGTCGGTATCGTACGACGACTGGAAAAAGCGGTACCCGCGATAGTCGAGCACATGGTTCATGTAAATGCGGTAAGGGAAGCTCTTCTCATTGTCGTGCACGACAACCTCGCTGGCATAGGAAGAAGGGCTGTTGGAGCCTGGGTAGCGCTCCAACTGAAAATCTTTCAGCTCGACCACAAAGGGAACCTTCACCTCCTTCGAGCCGTAGGAAAGCTGCAGGTTTACATTGCCAACCTGTAAAAAAGCCGGCTTGCCGATCATACCACGGCTGCCGGTCAGCACCACGTCTTTGGCGTCGTTGCCGGTGGAAACTTCGAGCACGACGGCGTCGATCGTCCTGGTCTTTGGTTCGGCAGGACTCGAGACAATACGCAGCGTTGCGCTGGGCTGATATGATTTCAGGACAAAATTCATCCCGTTTACCGTGAGAAGGTGCCGGAAGGGTGCTTTGACGGCGGTGTTGGCTTCGATGACGCCTTGCTCACGCGTGTCCATGCTCATGGTGTTGATTGTGATCGGGGATATCATCACCAGCCCCGAGTCCGTCTCCATGAAAGAAATGGCATTTTTATCTGCAGGCGTATTGAGTCCGATGGGCAGGCCGTTCACATTGATATATTCGCCTGAGCGCACGAATGATTCCTCACGCCCTCCGTTGCCGGCGGTGACGACGGTGAGGATGGGAACGCCGTTTTCAGGATCCGGTTCGGCGACCTGTTTGGCGTTGAAGATATAATGTTTCAGCCGGATATCCAGTTCACCGTTTTGCAACGGTATGGACTTGTGAAATTTGTTTTTCTTGATCACGCTGAAAAGGACTTTTTCGCTGAATTCCTTTTTCTCATCACCTTCAAGGATAACGCCCTGGATATAAGTTCCTTCGGAAACGAAACTGTTGGCCGAACTGCCTTCGCGGATGTGCATCATGCCTTCCTCACCGAAAAAGCGGGTGATGGCCGCACCGATCAGTATGACGATAAAGGCCGTATGAAAGAGCAAATTGACCCATTTTTCCCGGCGCCACATTTTTTTAGTGATGATCACACCGATCATGTTAAGCGTCATTATGCCCAGCAGCACTTCAAACCATGTAGTACGATAGACGATCGATTGAGCGCCGATCGCACCGAAGTCATTTTCGATAAAAGTTGCTGCACCGATGGTAATGCCAAATACGAGTAAAAGCACTCCCGTGAATGACGTGGAGAAGAAATATTTAATCAGGTTCATGAATTGTCTTCGGTTTTGTTTTAAACAGAACTGCAAAAGTAACAAATGACAGCGGCTGTCTGTTTAAAATTTCAGGATAATTTATAAGCGGTCAAAATAATATATTTATGGCCCGATAATATGTGTGTCATGGTTTCTCTTCCGATGTTGAGGGAGCGTTCTCCAGCGCACGTTTCAAAAGGATGGTGTAGATGGGCTGGTTGCCAAGTTGTGTCGTGATCAATGAGGCGGTGGCGGTGGTGAAAATCAACGGTAATAAAAGCTCGAAATTGGAGGTCATCTCCACCGCCAGCATCAGGCCTGTGAGTGGCGCCCTGACTGTGGAGGCGAAAATGCCCGCCATGCCTGCCACGGCAAATATGCCAGGGTACTGGATGAGATCGGGAAAATATTGCTGCATGATGTTTCCGAACAGAATGCCAAAGACGACCCCGAGGGCGAGAAGCGGTGCGAAAATGCCCCCCGGTACGCCAATGCCGTAACTGAAAACCGTAAGCAGCAGCCTTCCAACAAACAATATGGCGAGGAACCGCAAGGTAAAGGATTCGTCCAGCGCTAGCCGGATGGTGTCGTAACCGCCGCTGATCATATTGGGATAGAGGATGCCGACCGTTGCAATGATCAGCCCTGCCGCGAGGGCGCTCATATAAAT
>WGED01000310.1 GCA_015492915.1 Cyclobacteriaceae bacterium | reverse complement strand
GCGGAGCATTTCGATTCGTCATGGGTGGGGGTGGTGGTGGATGTCTATCACCTGTGGTGGGACCCGCACCTTGAGCGGGAGATCATGCGCTGTGGGGCGCACGGCAACTTGTTCGCTTTCCACATTTGCGACTGGCTCAGCCCTACTACCGACATGCTCAATGACCGCGGCCTCATGGGCGAGGGCATCATTGACATAAAGAGCATACGGTCGTGGATGGAGAAGGCCGGTTTTGATGGTTTTCATGAAGTGGAGATCTTTTCCACAAGGCACTGGAGCGAAGATCAGCATGAGTTTTTAATGAAAATCAAGGAGGCGTATTTGAAGTATGTGTAATAGCCGGAAGCCTGAAGCTAAAAGCCTGAAGGGGGCGCTGCAAAGTTCTTTGTAAAGAAAAAAGGGGCCGCAGGAGCCATATATTTTTACCGGGGGTTTACACCCCCGCAAAAAGAATAAAATCGTATCGGGTTTTGGCGTGTATTTTTGCAAATGGAGCGAAGCGACAAAGTGCAAAAATCCAGCCTTCGGCTGACATGCATGACAAAACTTTATTACGGACAGTCATTAAATTGAAATATTAAGAAATGAAAATTTACAAAATCGGAATCATCATGAATGGTGTCACGGGGCGCATGGGCACCAACCAGCACCTGATGCGATCGATCGTTGAGATCATCAGGCAGGGCGGCGTGAAGGTCGGCGACGACGAGGTAATCATGCCCGATCCCGTGCTCGTGGGACGCAATATGGCCAAGCTGGAAAAACTCCGGGAGATGTCGGGAGTGCAGAAGATCACTACAAACCTCGACGAAGTGCTGGCCGACCCCGATTACTCCATCTACTTCGATGCCCAGACGACAGGCCGCAGGGCGGATGCCGTGCGGAAGGCCGTGGCAGCCGGCAAACATATTTATTGTGAAAAACCCACGGCCACGGGCACGGACGTCGCTCTTGAATTGTATGAGATTTGCCGGAAGGCAGGCGTCAAAAACGGTGTGGTGCAGGATAAGCTATGGCTGCCGGGGCTTATCAAGCTGAAGCGGCTGATCGAGATTGGCTTTTTCGGTGAAATTTTGTCCGTCAGGGGGGAGTTCGGCTATTGGGTGTTTGAGGGGCATACCATCCCTGCGCAGCGTCCGTCGTGGAATTACCGCAAGGAGGATGACGGGGGCATCATCGTGGATATGCTATGCCACTGGCGCTATGTGCTCGACAACCTGTTCGGCAATGTGAAGGCCGTATCCTGCCTGGGCGCCACGCACATCAGGGAACGTGTCGATGAGCAGGGCAATGTGTACAAATGCACCGCCGACGATGCCGCCTATGCTACTTTCGAGCTGGAGGGAGGCATCATCGCGCATTTCAACTCGTCGTGGGTTACAAGGGTGAAAAGGGACGACCTGCTCACCATCCAGGTGGACGGCACGAAGGGTTCCGCTGTGGCAGGCTTGCGCGAATGCTACACGCAGCACTACGGCAACACGCCGCGCCCTGTCTGGAATCCTGATGTGGAGCAGCCCATCGACTTTCAGAAAGGCTGGCTGCGCGTGCCCGAACAGGAAGATTATGACAACGCGTTCAAGGTGCAGTGGGAGCTGTTTCTCAAACATGTTGTCATGGACGAGCCCTTCCCCTGGACCCTGAAGGAAGGCGCCAAAGGTGTGCAACTGGCCGAGAAGGGCCTTGAAAGCTGGGCCAAAAGGGCCTGGGTGGATGTACCGGAATTAAAATAGTGTTATTTTCATGGGTCTGAAGTCGGAAGTCCGGAGTCGGAAGTCCGGAGTCAGAAGACAGGATTTGCAAAAATTGTGGCAAAACATTAATCAGGTGGCAATGAAAAAATCAGCATTAATCACAGGCGGATCACGGGGGATAGGCTTCGGCATTGCGAAAGCTTTGGCAGTCGAAGGCTATGACCTCGCCATCAACGGCATGCGGGAGGAGAGCCTGGTGACGGGAGCACTCGATGAACTCAGAAGCTATGACGTTGAGGTGATTTATTGCAGGGGTGATATCGGTGACGGTGAGGCGAGGGCTGAAATTGTGGAGAAAACCATCCATTCCTTCGGCCGGTTGAATGTGCTGGTGAACAATGCGGGCATAGCGCCCAGAAAGCGCTTCGACATCCTCGAAACCCCCGAAGAAAGCTATGACCTGGTGCTGAATACCAATCTGAAAGGCGCCTTCTTCCTCACACAACTCGTGGCTAAGAGGATGATTGAACAAAAAAACACGGATTCCGGATTTACCGCTTGCATCATCAATATTTCCTCCGTATCGGCTACGGTAGTCTCCGTGAACAGGGGCGAATATTGTATTGCCAAAGCAGGCCTGAGCATGGCCACACAGTTGTTTGCGGCACGGCTTGGGGAATTTGAAATTCCCGTTTATGAAATACGTCCCGGGGTCACGGCCACCGACATGACGGCGGGGGTGAAGGAAAAATACGATAAACTCATAAACGAAGGATTGACAGTACAGAAACGATGGGGCTACCCTGATGATGTGGGCAAGGCCGCGGCGGCACTGGCGAGGGGTGATTTCCCTTACTCCACAGGGCAGGTCATCATGGTCGACGGCGGCCTCACAATACAACGATTATAGCAACAAAGAAAGCCTGGTGTTAAGTCAAGAATAAAATGATGCAGGGTGTAGTTTGCAACTACACCCTGATATTCCAAAACGGTTATTATGCGGATTGTAAATCCTTATATCGTTTGCGGAATTTTGATATATGGGAGGCTGTCTCAAAAGTGGTCGATTTTTTCGTTCCCATTGGTACAATCTCCCACTTAAAGAAGAAATAAGCATATAAACAAAATATTTAATTTATTGAGAGCTGAATCTTTAAGCATTATTGGGATATTTCCCCACGCAAATACTTTTGAGACAGCCTCCCGGTATTCCGGTGTTTTAATTCAAAAACAGTATTTGCGTTAATTTTCATTTGACATAACACTAGTGTTGATGAGATTGGTGCCGGGGATGCAAAATGATTATAATTGTGAATCAATTTTTTAATGCTTACAATCTTAACAATAAAACCAAAACAATAAACAAACTATGGGAAAAGAACATAGCAACACAAAGCGATGGCGCCTGCTGACTGCACTTGCCGTCGTACTTTGCATCATCACCTTCACGCCGCTGGTCATACCGCAGGGCATTTACAAACCCGAACTTTTCGGCATTCCCTACACCCTGTGGACGGGTTTCCTGATCACCGTGGCGCTGGTCGTGCTCACCTATCTCGGCACAAAGGTGTACCATCATGACGAAGAAAAGGAGGGTGGAGCATGAAATTCTGGATATTGATCTTCGGTCTGGCCTATGTGGGCCTGTTGCTCCTTGCATCCCTTAAATCATATAAAAAAGGCCGTTCGGTTGAAGATTTCATGCTGGCGGGCTCCAGCATCGGCATCATCCTGGGAGTTCTCACCTATGCGGCGGCCTTGTTCAGCACATTCACCTTTCTCGGAATGCCGGACTTTTTCAGAAGGCATGGCGTCGGAGCCTGGATATTCCTCGCGGTATCTGATGGTGCCATGGTGTTTTTTATCGTTTGGTTCGGATACAAAATACGAAGGAAAGTTGGAGAATTGGGCTTCAAAGGCGTAGCAGGTATGATATCGACATGCTACGGCAACAAGTGGGCAGGATATACTATTTTTCTCACGGCTTTCCTCTTTCTGATCCCTTATGTAGGCATTCAGATACAGGGTATCGCCATATTTATGGTTGCCGCTTTTCCTGATTTTATCCCTTCCTGGGGATGGGCTGTGCTTATTGTGAGTGTAATGCTCATTTACAGCGAGATCGGCGGGCTCAAGGCTATTGTTTACAGCGACGCCATACAGGGGCTCTTGCTTCTCACCGTTTTATGGATTATCGGCATCAACTGTCTCAATGATTTCGGCGGTCTCGGTGCCATGTTTGACAGGGTTGAGAAAGACAATGTCGCATTGCTGTCCACGCCGGGGCCGGAGGGGCTGTTCACACCACAGTTTTTCATTGCCTCCATGATCGCCATCGTGATGATCCCCGTCACACAGCCGCAGCTCACCACGCGGCTGGTCGTCATGAAAAGCATGAAATCCATGCACCTGATGGCTGTTGCTGTGGGGGCTTTTGCTATTCTCGTTATTACACCGACCATCTTCATAGGCATGTATGGAGTGTCTTTTTTACAGGATACTCTTGCGGGACTACCGACAGCGCAGCAGGCCGGAACCTTTTTCAGGGAAACATTTCTGTACAGGCAACCGGGTATGATTGCAGCCCTGGCGCTGGTGGGCCTTATTGCAGCCGGGCTGTCCACAACCAATGCGCAGATATTCGCCCTTGGATCAGAACTGAGGGGATTATTGCCCTATGACGAAAAGACTGTTTTGAGGATCACCAAAATAGGCATATTTATCTTCGCCCTCATTGCCCTCATTTTTTCCGAATTGATCAAAGATCAGATTGCCATGCTCGCCAGAGTGAGTTTCGCGGGTACGGCGCTGATGGGACCTATGATTTTGCTGGGCATACTGAGCGACAGGAAGATATCCGCTTTTATCATTGTCGCGTCCTTTGCCGGACTGGTTGTTTTTCTGCTTTCCCTGGCAGGGGTTGTGCCGTCAACCGTATTGGGTATCCGCATGGATTTACTGCTATTTTTAGTGTTGTCGGTTGTTGCTTTGGGAGGATATTTAACAGGAAAAAAGGTGCTTGACTAAGGCTGCCGGAAAGTGCTCAGCAGCTTTTTGACGAGGTTTTTGTTTTT
Organism: Cyclobacteriaceae bacterium; assembly: GCA_015492915.1. Lineage (GTDB taxonomy): Bacteria > Bacteroidota > Bacteroidia > Cytophagales > Cyclobacteriaceae > JAAUQL01. Next base: position 794 of record WGED01000310.1, on the reverse strand, counting down.
GATCACGGTCACGATCTCTCTTCGTCTTGCCACCAGGTCGGTCAGCTCTCTGACCATGTCCTGGTTCACCTTTTGTGCCATGGGGATCACATATTTTTCTGTCTGATCGAGGTAATCTGAGATTTTTTGTTCGGTGTGCGTGTCGCGATGCAGGTCGGTGAGGTTGCTGATTCTGTCTGCGCACTTGAGTAATAGGGCATTTCTGGATCCTGTGGTAAGTACACGTTTAAGATACTGGGCTTTAGTCTCCCCTTTCCTTTTTGTTACTTCCAGCACCAATTCTACGACCGCCTGGCCGTCTTCATCAATATTTCTAATTTCTTCAACTTGTGTTTCCGGTAAATCCTCCAGAAGATCATGAAGCAGCGATGCTTTTAACAATACACTGTCAAAGAAAAACTTATAATCGAGCAAAATGCCGAGGGTGGAAAAACTGTGCCTGAACTGGTTGCCGCCCACTTTGCGTCCCACGCTGATCAATGCAGTCGCCTTGAGGATATACGGCGCCAGGACAAGGTTTTTTAGGGTTTCAAGTTCACTCATTTCATCAATAATTTTAACCCAACATTCTCAATAACCTTTCTGTTCCGAGCTTAAACTACTTCAAAATCAGACACTTCGTTCACGTTTGATTCGTCACCATAAAAGTGCATTATGCCTCCTCATCAAACGTGCTGATTTTCTTCCCGCCCTGGCGGGACAAGTTGTACTTTAACCTTTCATTACGAAATCCTGGTGAGAATTTTGGGTTTAAACAATAAAATTACCTGATAATAATTTCACCACATAATATG
>WGED01000309.1 GCA_015492915.1 Cyclobacteriaceae bacterium | reverse complement strand
GTGGCCGTACGGTAGGCGCCGGACAGGTAACGGAAATCCTGGACTAGATTTTTCATAAAATCTCTTTGCAAATGCGTTTCTTAATTTTTTAAGAAACGCATTTGTTTCTCTTATTTTTTTTATAACTTTGCAGGCCATTTTACACGGGTGTAGCTCAATTGGTAGAGTAGTGGTCTCCAAAACCATTGGCTGGGAGTTCGAGTCTCTCCACCCGTGCAACTAAAAAAGACAGGGAATTGCGTAAGCTCAAAAAATTCATTTTAGATTCGATAGATGAGTTAAGGTACAAGGTTACCTGGCCCAAATACAACGAATTGCAGAGCAGTTCGGTGTTAGTGCTCGTCGCCTCATTAATATTTGCCATAATCATAGGAGCCATTGATTTTGTGTTTGACAATATCATGAATTGGTTCTATAGCGAGTTTTAAACAACAGTGAAAGATAACAATTGCAATGGGTGAGTTAAAGTGGTATGTGTTAAGGGTGATAAGTGGCCAGGAGAAGAAAGTGAAGACTTTTATCGAAAATGAGGTGGCCAGGCAAAAGATGGAGGAATTTATTCCCCAGGTGCTCATTCCATCAGAGAAGGTATATGAAATGAGAAATGGGAAAAAGCGTATCCGCGAAAGGAATTTTTTCCCCGGCTATGTCCTCGTTTCTGCAGATCTCGAACACGGTGAGGCATTACACCTTATAAATAATATACCCGGAGTCATCGGATTTTTGGGTAATAGCTCGGTAGGCGGTGCCTCAAAGGAACCTGTGCCTCTCAGACAGTCTGAAATCAACAGGATACTCGGTAAGGTGGACGAGTCGGAAGAGATGGCCGAGAAATTTGACACCAGCTTTATTGTCGGTGAATCGGTAAAAGTGATGGATGGCCCGTTTAGCGGATTCACAGGTACGGTGGAAGAGGTGTTCGAAGAGAAAAAGAAATTGAATATCATGGTGAAAATATTCGGAAGGAATACACCAGTAGAATTGAATTATATGCAGGTCGAAAAATTAGATTAGCGAAATGGCTAAAGAAATTGAAGGATATTTAAAATTACAGATAAGGGGCGGTGCAGCCAACCCATCACCTCCGGTAGGTCCCGCATTGGGTAGTAAGGGGCTTAACATTATGGAGTTCTGTAAGCAGTTTAATGCGAGGACCCAGGAAAAACAAGGCCAGTTGCTGCCTGTGGTGGTCACTATTTATAAGGATAAGTCATTTGATTTTATAATTAAAACCCCACCGGCTGCAGTGCTGTTGCTTGAGAAATCCAAGTTGAAGAAAGGTTCTGCTGAACCCAACAGGGTTAAGGTTGGATCCGTCACCTGGGATCAGGTAAAAGAAATAGCTGAAATCAAAATGCAGGACCTCAACGCGTTTGAGATCGAGTCAGCGATGAGAATGGTAGCGGGTACAGCGAGAAGCATGGGAATAAATGTAAAAGGAGCTGCTCCCTGGGAAAATTAAAGTCTAAAAAAATGGGCAAGATAAGTAAGAAAAGAAAAGAAGTCCTGGAGAAATACGATCTGAAGCAGAAGTATCCTTTGTCTGAAGCTGTAAAAGTGGTAAAGGATATTACAACTACCAAGTTTGATGCCTCTGTCGATATTGATATCAGATTGGGAGTGGATCCGAGGAAAGCTGACCAGATGGTAAGAGGTGTTGCCACACTACCCCATGGCACAGGTAAAGACTTGAAGGTGCTTGTACTATGTACACCCGACAAGGAGGATGAGGCCAAAGAAGCAGGCGCAGATTATGTGGGTCTTGATGAATATATCAAAAAAATAGAAGGTGGCTGGACTGATGTGGATGTGATCATCACGATGCCGGCGGTTATGGCAAAAGTTGGTAAGCTGGGCAGAATTTTAGGTCCGAGAGGGTTGATGCCCAATCCAAAATCCGGTACAGTTACCAATGATATCGGCAAAGCTGTGAAAGAGGTTAAAATGGGTAAAATTGATTTCAAAGTTGATAAATTCGGAATTATCCATACTTCTATCGGGAAAGTATCTTTCGATGCGGAAAAGATTCTCGACAATGCCAGAGAGATGTTAAATGTGGTTTCAAAACTGAAGCCTGCTTCAGCCAAAGGCACATATTTTAAAAGCATTCATCTGTCAAGCACGATGAGTCCGGGAATAGCTATTGATCAAAACAGTATTACTGGAATATAACGATGACAAAGCAAGAAAAAACTCAGGTTATCAACGAGTTGGCCGAAAGGTTTAAGGAAAATAATTTCTTTTATTTTGCCGATGCCTCCGGGTTGACCGTAGCACAGATAAACAAATTCAGAAGATTGTGTTTTGAAAAAGGAGTACAGTACAATGTATATAAAAATACCCTGATCAAGAAAGCGCTGGAGCAACTGGACGGAGATTATTCTCTGCTGAATGAGGAGGCGTTGAAAGGGTTCACCGGTATTATATTTTCGAAAGAAAGTGGAAATTTGCCGGCAAAAGTCATTAAAGAATTCAGAAAGTCAACGGGTGAGGGAAAACCCATTTTTAAGGCTGCTTCCATAGATTCCGATCTCTATATTGGAGATGAACACCTCGATGCATTAAGCAAGTTGAAATCGAAATACGAATTGATCGGCGACCTTATTGCATTGCTACAATCACCGGCTATCAATGTGATTTC
>WGED01000308.1 GCA_015492915.1 Cyclobacteriaceae bacterium | reverse complement strand
CCATGAAATTTCAACCCAAAATTCTCAATAATCTTTATTCCGAGCTTAAACTACTTTAAAATCAGACAATTCGCTCACGTTTGATTCGTCACCATAAAAGTGCATTATGCCTCCTCATCAAACGTGCTGATTTTCTTCCCGCCCTGGCGGGACAAGTTGTACTTTAACCTCTCATAACGAAATCCTGGTGAGAATTTTGGGTTCAATGATTTTCATGAAGGTGAAAAAACAAGAGCCCCTGCCGTGGTGCCACAAAAAAAGCAGGGCATGCCCTGCTTTAAGGTATTGAATGTTTTATTTCTGATTATCGTTTAAATCCAAGTACACTGCCTCCGCAGTAATTTTTCGAATCTTTAAAAGTGAAGGATATATAGTAAATTCCTGTTGCATTACACGGATATATCAGTGCCGGATAAAATTTTCCCTTATTGTAATTGGTCGAAACAACTTGTCTTTTTGAATCATACATCGTCACAATAATACCGTCGGTGCCTTCTCCGTCACTGCATATATTCAGAAAATATTGAGTTCCTTTGCTGAATACATAAGAAAATTCAACTTTTGATTTTGCACCTCCCTGTCCGTCCACCTTAAAGGTTTTCAAAAACGTAAACCCGTCCTGCATTTTCGGGATGCATGAGTTAGCCAGCCCTTCAGCATTGCATTGAGCATAGGAGTAACTCACGGAGATTATCAGTGCAATGATCGATATACCAAGGATATTGATTACCTGTCTCATATAAAACAATATTTATTAGCTTATGATCTTATCTCTTAATTTTTTTACTTCTTCCCGTATGGTATCTACATTTTCATCAGTAATATTTACCGTTGTAGTGCTGTTGTCTTTTACGACGAGGATACCATCTACCTCTTCCATGGTCGGCTCCTGATAAGTCCTTATGATTTCTATGGATTCAAAAGCATTTTCCAGTCCCTGAAAATCCTTATGCAGATCAGCGATATACGGGTCCTGCGTATAATAACCCAGCATCAGCTTAATGTTGTCGAGGATAATTTTCTGTTCCCCAATCTTTTCTACCAGCTTTTTATTATCAGGATTCTTTGCCGCCACCTGACAGGTAATGTGAAGTGCCTCAAGCCATCCGCCGGTCAGAATCAATACACTGATGTTTGACCTTTGATTTTCCTGCAGATATGTGTTGATGCTGTTGAAATTCTGCGTTGTTATCAATAACAATGAATCGAGGTTTTTACTATTGGTAGCCAGTCTTGATATGGTTGTGAAGTCAAAAAATTGCCCGATACTCAAATCGTTGGCGAGGCCTTTGATCGCGTTGAGAAACAGGATCGCATCCTGGTTTTGCTCATAAATATTGGCATAGCCCAGATCTGTGCCGTATATGCCCAGGTTAATGGCTTTTTTGAAGTTGCTGTTATATTTCGAAACGTTGTCCGGCGAATTGAGCATTTCAAATTCATATTGTGTGCCGGCATCTTTGAGCAGGTAGGAAATCTCCAACGGTGACGGGATCTGCTGCATGATGTCAGAGATCACCTCTTCGGAGATCATAGGAGCCTCCAGCTCCAGATTATTCAGACTGTCAAGGAAGGCCTGCTCCTGGGATTTCTTCCCGGGGCCGCAGGCAACCGCTAACAAAACTACCCAGGCGAAAGAAATAATTTTTCTCATAATATTTCCTTTAATCTGTACAAAATTATAAATATCGATAGCATAAAAAAATTGAAAATCAGTCAATTAAGTGATGAACATTACACTATTAATTTAATTAGCACTTTTCCTTTTAAAACGGCTTCCCGACTTCTCAAGAAGGACGATGAATTTCTTCAGCCACTCAAAATATAGTGCGATGTACATCAAAATAGTCATAACCCATATCACTATGAGGTTGAACCAATAAGTCTCAAAATAACTTCCCAGAAGATATTTTTTAGGCGCAAAAAAGTGTGTACGGTAATCGAGTAAGTTTTTCGGATTTTTTGGTTCATTAAAGATGGGATCGATGATTTGGAGCAATCTGCCTTTATATTCGATGATGCGCTCTTTTGAAGATAGATTGCGTACCAGATTTGTGAGACTTTCATTGGTATAGGTATCCCTCAACTCATTCAGATCATAATTAAACTTATTTTCATAAGCATAAATCAGTTTTTCCTTTTTCTGAAGAGCGGTATTGTAGATGCCGAGATATTTTTTGGCCAGCATTTCAAGGTACCGGCCGATCAGCAGGCCTTTTTTCTCATTGAATTTCGCGGGATCCAGGGCATTATCAAGATTGATCTCGCCCTTGCCATCCTGTGTCCTTTCGTCAATCAGCTCATTTTTAATCAGTGTCAAATGCCCTATGACTTTTTGACGTATTTTTTCATCTTCCGATTTATAGTTATCTATCACATAGTTTAATCTGCTTTGCAGTTCCTTGATCCAATAAGATGATTTGAAATCGGCCTGGTACATAGCTTTATCAAAGTCATAGAATTTCACCTCATATTCATTAGTCTTGAACTGATGCACAGCCACCCCTTCGTAAGCCCATCTCGATATCATCATGTCAGCCACCACAGGCACTTTTCCTTTGGTACTGACCAGTTCGTTGAGCTTATCAAAGTTGAACAGAAGTCCGCTCAGTACCATTTGCGGAATGATCAGCATCGGTATGAGGATGTACACTGTCACGGCTGAGTTGAAAGCCGAGGAGATATTGAGACCCATCACATTGGCCGAACAGGAGACGGTAAATAACACCAGCCAGTAAGTGAGCGTCATGCCTTTGATACCGAGGATGGCATTGCCGAGCAGGACGAAAAGTATGGTTTGGATAGCCGACAGTGTAAAGAGAATAAATACTTTGGAGAGGAGGTAGCTGTTCCAACTCAGATTCAGAAAAGACTCTCGTTTCAGGATCTTACGATCCTTGATGATCTCCTCTGCGCTCACCGTCAGCCCCATGAACAAAGCCACTATGATGGCCATCATGATGAAAACAGGGATATTTTCATTGAACCTGAAGATATAGGACTGTCCGTCAGGGCTCGATTTATATCGCACCAGAAAGGCGAGTATAAAGGCAAGTAACGGAGCCTCAAGCATATTGATGAGCATATACTGCTTGTTACTCAGCTTTGACAATATGTCTCGTTTGATGAATATTATTGTTTGCTTCAGACGGGATGGGATGTTGAGCGATTTCGCAGGAAGCTCTTTTACTTCCTCGATTTTTTCATGGTTGAAATTTTGCTCATACAGTTCATACCACTGCTTTGGGGTTATTTTTCTTTTGTCTGTGAATTCGCCGTATTCATCCACCACTTTAGCTTCAATGATGTTGAAGATCTGTTCGGGATTCACGTTGCCGCAAGTCGGACATTGCCCTTTTTCGGCGCCAACCTGGTTGGTAGCTGTTTTAAAATAACTTACTGCTTCAACCGGAGGGCCGTAGTACACCGGATAGCCACCCGTGTCCATGATCATCATTTTGTCAAACATTTTGTAGATGTCGGACGATGGTTGGTGGATGACCACAAAGATCAATTTTCCTTTGAGTGAAAGTTCCTTGAGCAGGTCAATGACATTTTCCGAATCCCTGGAAGAAAGCCCTGAGGTAGGTTCATCGACAAAGAGCACCGAAGGCTCCCTGATCAGCTCCAGGGCAATATTCAGCCTTTTCCGTTGACCGCCGCTTATCGTCTTATCGAGCACGGTACCGACTTTGAGGTCTTTGCGCTGATCGAGTCCGAGGCTGGAAAGCGTATCCATCACCCTTTTGTCCAGCTCTTTGTCATCGAGCCCGGCAAAGCAAAGCTTGGCGTTGTAGTATAAATTCTGGTAGACGGTGAGTTCTTCGATGAGCAGATCATCCTGCGATACATATCCGATGGCGCCCTTGATTTTTTCCCTGTCACCGGAAAACATGTCAACACCATTGATCCGGATATTCCCTGCAGTAGGTCTATCAATTCCCGAGAGCACATTGAGCAGCGTGGTTTTTCCGGCGCCACTCGCACCCATTATTCCGATCAGTTGGCCCGGCCCTTCGGAAATATTGATATCTCGTAGTCCGATAGTGCCATTTGGGAATTTCTTTTCCAGGTTTTCGGCTACAAAAGAAAGCCGGACAGTTTCAAATTCAGACAAAAACTGCCGGATAAGATCGCTGTAATAAAGTGCATCACCGCCGGGCGTTTTGATGGTACTGCCATGCGAAAACTGATTGGTCAGTCCTGGTTTTATTGCAAAGCCGTTGAGCTGTATTTCTTCATCACCCAGATAACGGACGAAATACATATCCACACTCCTGATCCGGAGAAACAACAATTCTCCATTGATCGATACATCGATTGTCTTGGCATTTTTAAAATCTTTCCGGTTGTTGGCGGTTGCGTACAGCAGGTCTTCCTGGTCAAGCTTATCTTCACCTGTATAAAGGATAAAGTTTTCTATCAGTTTGTACTCTTCATTTGTGATGTTGAATACATCCGATACCGTATTGATGATCGCCATGCGCTGGGAGGTGAAGTTGCGGTCGGCACCAACCAGTTCCAGCAATTTGATCAATACGACAACTTTTTGTTTTTGTGTTAAGGTCTTATTGATCTTGCGACAAATGGCCAATGTCTTGACCGAATCCTTTACCGAAGTCAGCTTCCTTTTTTTCGTTTCAACAACTTCTTTCCCATATCCGGCATATTCGTCGTAAAGAGCAAGATATTCCCTGATGGAATCCTGATCGAGGTCTTCCTTAAATATACTTATGACAAATTCCCGCTCTCTTTCAGTTACTCCACCATCCTGTTTTGTAATGATGGCAAATAACTGAGTTAAAGCTTTTAGGATCTCTTCACTCATTTTTTAAAGTTCAATACATCCGCAATACACCACTTTAAATTTCGGATCGGGGTGATGATTGCTGTTAAAAAAGGCCGGATAGGGATTGCCCGGTAATTAATAAGGCTTCAGCTCGAATTCGACGTCTACCAGTTCAGAAAACTCTTCGCCGGCTTCTTCCATGTCCTCGTCATCCTCATAAAAATACCAGTGTACTTTGGCATTTTCGATATCCTCCAGCTTGGTGAGTACATCAAGGATAAGTTTTGATGAGGCGGTATTGAAGTATTCCAGCTTAAAATCAAAAATTGTTTCCGGTAGCGGATCTTTGGCGTATTCATCCAGCCATTCCAGGATTGGCTGATAAAACTCTGCCGAATCTTCAGGCAGTGACCTGCCGGAGATCGAAAAAATCTTGTTGGTCTTATCCAATATGATTTTTGGAGTATCTTCAGTACCTTCTAAGTTAATTATTTCCATTTTTTTGTCTTTTTCAGTTAAACACAAATTTATCCTCTTGGTACGGTTGTTTTTAAAGAGAAAAAGGAATGTCCGTCTCCTAATGGTTCAAAATCATATTCCAGTGGTTGACCCGATTTTCTGGCCATATCCACAAAACCAAGGCCGGCGCCTCCTTTGTTGGTCAGCCCTGATCCGCTTTTGATGATCTCCTTGTACAATGCTTTCAACCCTTCTTTGTCAAGGCTGTTAATTTTATCCAGTTTGTTCTTCAGGAACTCGACGCGTTCGTCTTTGACTGGGTTACCAGATGTTATAATATATGACTCCTCATGCTTGCCTATCATGAATATGGCGGTGTTGATTTTTTTCTCTCCGGTAAAATACTCATCACCGTGCTTCACTATATTTTGCAAGCATTCGACCATTACATTAAACACTTTGCGTTTAATCCCGGATTCCTCACCCATCGAATCCATGTTTCTTTCGGCCATCGCCAAAACGGATTTGGTGATTTCCTGTGTAAACTCACCCTCATAAACGAGGATGATGTTGTTTTTCAGCATCATCTGATGCATTTCATAGATAAACTTCATCGTTTTTCAGTTATTTACCTGTTGCAAAATTAAAGTATATTGATTGATTAATAATTTTTTCCAAAACTTATATTTGAGATAATCTCTCATCTTTTAAAATCTCACACCAATTAGTAATACATCATCAATTTGTTTCTGATCACCTTTCCATTCGGTCCAATCCTGATTGAGGTTATGATATATCTCCGCCATGGATTTCTTATGATATTTCACCAATGCTTCCCTGAGACGTTTCGGGCCGAATTTCCTGTTATCGGGGCCACCAAACTGATCCGGGAACCCATCCGAACAGAAATAGATTGAGTCCCCTTTGCCTACCTCGATGGTTGTGGATCGGAATTTAGTCTGGTTTTTGTAAATACCTCCGCCTATCGGGAATTTATCTCCCTTGATTTCCGTCAGTTCTCCCTTACTTACATAATAAAGCGGCCGATGCGCTCCTGCATAGGAAACTTTTGAATTCTGAAGATCAATCCTGCAAAGCGCTATGTCCATGCCGTCTTTGGTTGTAGCATTGGCCGAATCCTGTCTCAATGTTTTTGTCACTCCTTTGTCGAGTTGATCAAGGATTTCACCCGGATCACTGACCTTTCTGCCTTTTACTATATCGTTGAGCAGGAAGTAGCCGATCAACGAAATCAATGCACCCGGAACACCATGGCCCGTGCAGTCAACAGCAGCAAAATATATGATATCTCCGACATTGATGAACCATGGGAAATCACCGCTTACCACATCCCTTGCTTTGTAAAGGATGAATGAATCGGGAAGTATCTGCCTGATCACTGCATTGTTGGGGAGGATTGCTCCCTGTATCCTCTTGGCATAATTAATACTTTCGGTGATCTTTCTGTTTTTCGATTGTATCTCAATCTCGATTAGTTTTCTCTCAGTAATGTCATGAGAAACCATCAATATAGACTCGAGAATTTTTTCATCGTCATATTCCGGGATGGCATTCACCTGCATTACCCTGTTGCCGATGATCGACGGGAAGTCCATCTCTTTCTCAATCTTTTCATTTTGAGAGGCCACTTCATTCAGCAGATTTATCCAGTTTTCTTTGATGTCTTCTTCAATATCCAGCTCCCTGATGTTTTTGTTCAGAATGTCGCCGGGCTGAAATCCCGTGTACACCTCGATCATGGGATTGATATAAAATACCTCCCCTTCAGTAGTAAACCTCGTGATCAGATCGGGTGAGTTTTCGGAAAGGGCCTGCATTTTCGAACGCATACGCTCCTCTCTCTCTGCGCGCCTTCTCTCCGTGATATCTCGGCTATTGACGATTATTCCCTGAATAGCCGGGTCTGAAAGCAGGTTGGTAGCAGTGGCTTCGAGCCAGATCGCCTCGCCATCTTTTTTAATATATTCGTACTGCACCATCACAGTCTCAAACGGATTCTCGAGCACTTTTTCAAACATATATTCAAAATTGCCAACACTATCGAGATTCACATGTACTTTGTCGTTGATACCAATCAAATCATTCTGAGAATAGCCGAGGATCTTCTCAACCGATGGACTTATGTAGCGAATAATGCCTTCTTTTTCATAGATCGCTATGACCTCAGAGGCATTTTCAAGAAGGAGTTGCATCCTGTTTTGTGTCCTGTTTACCTCCTCTATCTGGTCTTCAAGTCGTTGGTTGGTCCGCTTCAGTTCTTCCTGAGTCGCCGCCATTTCCTCTGCATTTTGCCTTAGCACTTCCTGCTGTTCCTGCAGCTCATTACTCATTTTTTGCGATTCTTCGAGCAGCTTTCTGGTGCGTTCGTTGACTTTGATATTGAATATCGTTCTGGCGAGGATAAGGCTGATCTCTTTGACAAATTTTATCTGGCTGTCTGTAAATCGATGAAATCCGGCGAATTCTACCACGCCATAAACCTTTTCATCCGTTATGAGCGGAGTGATGAGAATCGCAGTCGGTTTCTTGTCACCGAGAATACCGGAGGTCACCGTGACATAATCCTCGGGGATTTCTGTTCGTAAAATATAATCTTTTTCTACCGCCGCCTGGCCAACGAGTCCCTCTGCAAACCGGAAACCGGCATTCATATACTTTTTCTTATGATAGGCATAAGCAGATTTCATCTCGATTATCCTGTTTGTCGGATCATCGTCATTGACAACATAAAATGCTCCCTGGATTGCTTCGATTTTCTCAGTAAT
>WGED01000307.1 GCA_015492915.1 Cyclobacteriaceae bacterium | reverse complement strand
GGTTGAATTCGGCCTTGGCGGCGGGTATAATTTTTCTACACTTAATGGTATTGAGGCAGGAGGACGCCATGATTTTAACCTCGGTTTTTATTTTCATATCGAATTGAAAAGACCGTCTTATATCAGCACCGGTGTGATGGTAAAGTCAACGGTCGGCGCCGGGAAAATGCAACCGTACAGCCTTGGCGATGATCACTTAGACAGTATCTTTACCAATGGGACGCTTGAAAAAAAGATTCATTATTTTTATGTGCCGGTCTTGTATCATATCAGGCTCAATGACAACCGCTGGTTTGTGGAAGGCGGTTTTATGGCCGGATTGAGACATAAGGCGGTTGATATTTTTGAAATAGAGCATAGTGCGGGGAACGTGCAATTGAAAGCGGATGTGCGCGATGAATACCGTAGGCTCGATTTTGGTCTGATGGGTGGCGTGGGCTACAAATTCAGACGGGAGATAAAAAGTGTCAGTATGGGATTAAGTTATTATTACGGTTTAGTGAATATATTCAAAGATCCGAACCTGTCAGCCAGAAATACTTCCCTGTATGTCTATATCAGGATACCGATCGGGGCCGGGAAAGGTAAAAATGGAGATGATCCTGATAGCCAATAGTGATTTGAGCCTGATTGATTTAACCAGAAAAATAATTATCAGTTTGTCATAAAAAATCATGAAAATGAACAGTAACAAAAAAAACGGATTAAACAGAAGGTCATTTTTACAGACTTCCATGCTCGGCGCAGCAGGCCTTACGGTATTGCCGGCGTTCGGTAGCAGGATTTTTAAACCAAACGATACCATTAATCTGGGATTTATCGGATTGGGGCGGCAGGCGATGTATCTGCTGAGCGGATTCATCAAAATCGATGGCGTAAAAGTTCTCGCAGGTACCGATGTCTATGGCATCAAGCGTAAAAGGTTTGAGAAACGGGTCAATGATCATTATACCAATAGCGGTAACAATGTGAATGTCGAGACCTATGAGGATTACAGGGATTTGCTGGCCCGCAAAGACATCGATGCGGTGGTGATCGCGACCCCCGACCACTGGCATGCACTTATCGCTATCGACGCCGTGAGAACCGGCAAAGATGTTTATTTGGAGAAACCACTCACTTTTACAATTCTTGAAGGAAAAGTGCTGAGAAAGGCAGTAAGGAAGTACAATCGCATCCTTGCGGTGGGCAGCCAGCAACGCTCCGATCCGAATTTCCAGCATGCCGTAAAACTGGTGCAGGATGGCAAACTCGGTGAGATCGAACATATCTATGTCCATGTGGGCGCACCGCCAAAGCCATACGATGAGCCGAGGGAGATATTGCCCATCGATCTGGACTGGGACATGTGGCTGGGGCCCAATCCTTATGTACATTACAATCATGTGCTTGATCCCCCGATCTCACTCAACCCCGAAAAGAATGAACAGTTGTGGGGTGCATGGCGGTGGTACAAGGAGACCGGTGGCGGATTCACTACGGACTGGGGCGCTCATATGTTTGACATCGCCCAGTGGGGCATCGGCATGGACGGCGGTGGACCGGTTGAGATAATTCCCGGCGGATATGAGGATTACAAAGTGCTGACTTATAAATATGCCAACGGCATCACCATGACCGAAGAGCCGTTTAATGAGAAAAAGACCAAGGGTGTTAAATTTGTCGGCAAGGATGGATGGATCGAAGTGGCAAGGGGCTATTTCAAGGGTTCCGATAAATCTTATGAAAGAAGTGCAAAGCAGGAATCAGGACCATATGAGACGAAAGTCGGTCATCACGCCAATTTCATCGAGGCAGTCAGAAATCGCAAAGATCCTGTGGTGCCTGTTGAGATAGGCCATCGTACCTGCACAGTATGCAACCTCGGCAATATCGCATTTGACCTGAGGAGGCCCATAAAATGGGATCCTGTAAAAGAGGAATTTGTGGACGATCTGCAGGCAGATCTCTACATGCACCGCGAATACAGAAAGGGTTATAAGCTGCCTGTTATTTAAAAATCAGTACATTATTCAGGAGCCCTGTACGGGAACAAAGTAATACCGTACGGGGCTTTTTTATGTATAGCAGGAAAAGAAGTGGTTCTCCAAACCGGTTATCTTCGTATAAATATTATGCAAGGTGTTAATTGATTTTGCATGGAATTAGAAGAATTTATCTTCAGGCTATTAATGGCAATGGTGGCAGGCATGGTCATCGGCTTTGAACGGCAATGGCACCGCAAATCGGCCGGATTGCGGACCAATACGCTGGTAGCAGTAGGAGCGGCATTATACGTCTTGTTATCAATTCAGATCACGGGTGAAGGGGAAGGCGACGTGACCCGGATCATAGGGCAGGTGGTGGTAGGGATCGGATTTCTTGGCGCCGGCATCATCTTCAAGGAGAGCATCAATGTAAAAGGCCTGACCACCGCTGCGACTATCTGGTGCAGTTCTGCAGTGGGGTGCCTGGCGGCTGCAGGGTATTATTTCGAAACGATGATCAGCGTGCTAGTGGTTATTACCATTAATTCAATTTTTATTCCGCTCGACAAATGGCTGACAAGGAGGAGAAGAGGCAAAAAAACTAAACAGGATGAAGCATATGGAAAATGAGGCATTTTTCATACGCCAGGCCACCGCTGCGGTGCGGACTACAATCCGGATTTCAAAGCAGGCTCTTCCATTGTAGTAAGCTGCTTTTCAGGGCGACCCAGGCAGCCTGTCCCTGCTAACCCTGGATCGCCATTCGCCTTCGGCTGGATCGATCATCTTTGTTTGTCTGAACTTTGATTACGATGATTGTGTGATGATCTTTGATTTGTAAACAGAAGATTCTTCCGGCTGGCGCCCTCTACTCCACTCCGTCATGCTGAATTCATTTCAGCATCCTGGTGATTGAAGTAATAACGCTCATTTACCATTTTGCATCCCGTTACGAGATTCTGAAATACCCACCGGTGAGGCAGGAATTCAGGGGGACCTCTGGTATTATTATGAGAAAATCACCGTTTCTCATAGCCTGCGTAACCTTAACCCCTGAAGGGGCAAGCCAATGCGTGCATGGCCCCTTTAGGGAATGGAAGGATGCGGGGTGAGAAAAATCACCGTTTTCCCATACCTTCCGTCACTGAGCAGAGCATCGCGGAACGAAGAGTCTCCTGTTAGAAAACGGGATAGTGAAGTTCAGTGGTTCATGTCAGCAGATTCTTCGGGCTGGACCCTCAGAATTACGGTTCAAAGGATTCCATGAGAAAACGATGATTTTTTAATAACAAAACTCCTCAAACACCTGCACGAGGTGCCCTGCGATCACTTCCGCGGGTCGGCCTTCGATATGATGGCGCTCGATGAAATGCAGCAACTCACCATCCCTGAGCAGCGCGATGGACGGCGAAGAAGGAGGGAAGGGCAGCGTATATTCCCTCGCTTTTTTGGTGGCTTCGATGTCTGCACCGGCAAACACCGTGACAAGGTGATCAGGCTTCTTGCTGCTGTTATCCAGCGCGATGGCCACGGCCGGGCGCGCAGAGCGTGCCGCGCATCCACACACGGAGTTGATAAACAGCAACGTGGTGCCTTTCTTCTCGTTCATATGATTTTCGACGGCTTCAGGCGTTTTCAGTTCTTCGAAGCCTATTTCGGTCAGTTCGGTGCGAAAAGGACGCACCATTTCTTCAGAGTACATTGACATAGCGATACAACAATTATTATTTTAATAAACTTAAAATACTTTATGCCCTTATAATCAGGGCGTTACGAGTTATTAATGAAAATATCATTTAAACTCATGGATTTTATCCGCCTCACGGTTTCTATAAAAAACCGAGTTGCAGCTTGGCGGCCTCCGACATCATGTCGGGACTGTACGGCGGATCGAAGGTCACCTCCACCTGCACGTCATTCACGTCCTTCAACTGCCGCACTTTTGTCTCCACCTCGCCAGGGATGGTCTCCGCGGCAGGGCAGGCAGGCGACGTCAGCGTCATTTTGATATATACATTATTGACAGGATAGATCGAGACTTCATAGATCAGCCCGAGCTCGTACACATCCACAGGTATCTCCGGATCATACACCGTTTTCAGCGTTTCTATCACCCTGTCTCGCAGTGTTGGTTCAGGTTGTGTTGCCGGGTTTTCCTGTTTGTCCTTCATTTTCTTTTGGTCTTTTATTTCCGTTGTTTCCATTTTACTCATTATTCATTTTACTTTTAAATGCCAGCGCGTACAGCTTCATTTGCTTGATCATCGCCGCCAGGCCGTTCGATCGCTGTGCTCCGATGATGTTGCTCATGCCGATCTTTTCCAGAAAATACAGGTCGGCGTTGATGATATCGTCGGCTTTCTGGCCCGATAATACCCTGATCAGCAGACTGATAAGCCCTTTGGTGATTTCCGTGTTACTGTCCGCATCAAAGTACACCCTGTCGCCCTCGAGCCTCGCCGTCAGCCAAACCTTCGATTGGCAGCCCTTGATGATGTACTGATCCGTTTTATATTGCTCATCCAGCGGCGGCAACTTCTGTCCGAGCTCCATGATATAGAAAATGGTGCTCTCGCGGTCGTCGCCGAATATTGAGAATTCATCGATTATTTCGTTCTGAATATCCTCAAGAGACGCAGGCCTCTTATCCTTTATCTCCATTTTGCAATAATTTGTTTTAAACTTTCAATAAAAAATTCCACCTCTTCGGTGGTATTATAAATCGAAAAAGACGCACGAACTGTGCCCTCTATCCCATAACGCCGCATCAGCGGCTGGGTGCAGTGATGGCCCGTGCGCACGGCGATGCCCCTCGCGTCGAGCAGCATGCCGATGTCGAAATGATGCATGCCGTCCACCACGAATGACAAAACACCGATTTTTTCATGGGCCTCACCGATGATCTTCACGCCGTCAATGGCTTTCAGTCCTTCCGTGGCTTTCTGAAGCAGCTCCCGCTCATGGGAAAGCAACTCTTTTTTGCCGCCTATACCGTTGAGGAAACGGACAGCCTCCCCGAAAGCGATCACATCGGCGATATTGGGCGTTCCCGCTTCGAATTTATACGGTATCTCATTGTAGGTCGTCTTTTCAAAAGTGACCTCCTCGATCATCTCTCCGCCGCCCTGCCACGGGTTCATGGCTTCCAGAATCGCTCTTTTTCCATAGAGTATGCCCACGCCCGTGGGGCCGAACAGCTTGTGTGCCGAAAAGGCGTAAAAATCGCATCCCAGCGCCTGCACGTCGATATCGACATGTGCTGTGGCCTGGGCTCCGTCGAGCAGTGTGACGGCGCCGGCTTCCCGCGCTTTGGCGACGATCTCCTCCACGGGATTGATGGTGCCGAGGGCGTTGGAGATATGTGTCACGGCGACCATTCTGGTTCGGTCACCGAGCATTTTTTCGTATTCGCTCATCACCAGTTCGCCCTTATTGTCCACGGGAATCACCATGAGTCTGGCGCCTTTTTCTTCGCAGATCATCTGCCAGGGCACGATGTTGGAGTGATGCTCCATCTCCGAAATGATCACCTCATCGTCCTTTTGCAGGAACTTGCGCCCCCAGGCACTCGCCACGAGGTTGATGCCCGCGGTGGTACCCGAGGTGAATATAACCTCCTCTGTATCAGTCGCATTGATGAATTCCCCTATGAGTTTTCGTGTATTTTCATAGGCGGCCGTGGCCCTTTCGGCCAGTGCGTGCACCCCGCGGTGGATGTTGGCATTGTAATGACGGTAATAATCGGTCAAGGCATTGATGACGGACAGGGGCTTTTGCGTGGTGGCGGCATTGTCGAAGTAAATGAGCTTTTTACCGTTCACTTCCTGCCGCAGCACAGGAAACTGCTCCCTGATCTTGCCGATATCCGTTTTGATGCCCGTTTGTTCCATAATTGTCAGCTTGCGCTAATCAAGCCTTTTATACATTTCCTCGTTGATGTAATCATGAAGAAAATCAATATCTATTTTGTCCAGAATGTCATTGACGAAAGCGTGCAGCAGCATGGCCCGCGCCTTCGACTTGTTGATACCCCTCGACCGCAGATAGAACAGTTGTTCCTCGTCGAGTTGGCCTGTGGTGCAGCCGTGTGAACAGCTCACGTCATCAGCCCATATCTCGAGCTGCGGCTTCGTATATATCGACGCCTCGTCGGTCAGCAATATGTTTTTGTTCGACTGAAAGGCGTTGGTCTTCTGTGCGTGCGGCTGCACGAATATCTTTCCGTTGAAGACGCCCTTCGACTTGTTGTCGAGGATTCCCTTGTAAATCTCATTGCTGTAGCAATGCGGCAGCTGATGGTCAACGACCGTGTGGTTGTCTACATGTGTTTGACCATGAGCAACATACAATCCGAAAAGGTGTGTCTCCGTGTTCTCATCCTCGAGCAGGAAGTGCAGATTGTTGCGCACGATCCTACCCTCAAGCGTTACGACAAATGACTGCGCATAACTGTCCCTGGCCTGTGCGATCACGGTGTTGTCCACCTGGTAGATCTCCTTGTCCTGGTTTTGCAACTTGTAGTAGTTGAGCCTCGCCTGCGCCCCGACGCTTATTTCCGACACATGGTTAGAAAATCGCTCTTTTTCCATAGCGGAAGTGAACGATTCGATGATGTTCGCGGTAGCGCCGTCCTCGATGATGATCAGGTTTCTCGTCTGGATGATGTCCGCTCCGCTTCCGCCGTCGGTGTAATGCAAAATGATAGGCTTGCCGATCGTGGCATTTTTGCGGACCCTGATAAAAACACCCTCATGGGAAAAAGCCGTGTTCAGCGCCGTGAAAGGGTCTTTGTGCACATCGGCGTGCCTGCCGAGATGCTTTTCCATGAGTTCCGGGTGATTTATTGCCGCTTCCCGCAATGTGGTGATCTCAAGGCCCTCCCCGGTTTTTTCAGGCAGGCTGCCATCAACAGATTTGCCGTTGTCGATGAAGACATGCCAGGCGTCGGCGTCATGAAAAACAGGCCTTTTTTCAAGGGTAGCTTCAGCAGTGGGGGAGGCCAGCCCGGAGAAATCGAATTTCTTTTCGATCACCTTTCCGATGTGCGTGTATTTGTATTCCTCGTCCTTCATTTTGGGGAAACCGTTGGCAGTGAAAGCTTCGAAAGCCTCTCTGCGCAGCTTGCGCCAGGCATTGCCCGCCGAGCCGTTGAGGTTTTCCTGCAAGGCTTTAAAATGTCGTTCTATCTTCCCGATCGTATCCATGAATTTTTGGCCATTTTTTATGTTAACCTGCCGCTACCTCTTCCTTAATCCAGTCATAGCCACGCTCTTCCAGCTCGAGGGCCAGGTCTTTACCGCCTGACTTCACAATGCGCCCTTTGTACAATACATGTACATAATCCGGCACGATATAATCGAGCAGGCGCTGATAGTGTGTCACCAGGATGGTGGCATTATCGGGTGATTTCAGTTTGTTCACCCCTTTGGCCACGATGCGCAACGCGTCAATGTCGAGGCCTGAGTCCGTCTCGTCGAGGATGGCGAGCTTAGGCTCCAGCACGGCCATCTGGAATATCTCGTTCTTTTTCTTTTCGCCGCCCGAGAAGCCTTCGTTGAGGGATCTGCTGAGCAGCTTGGGATCCATCTCCACGAGCGCCAGCTTTTCCTTAATGTGCTTGAGGAAACGCACTGCGTCGAGCGGCTCCTGGCCTCTGTATTCCCTGATCTGATTGACTGCGGTGCGCAGGAAATTTGTCGTACTTACACCGGCGATCTCAACGGGGTATTGAAAAGCGAGAAACAGGCCCTCCCGCGCACGGTCTTCAGGGGCCATTTCCAGCAGGTTTTTCCCGAGAAATGTCACTTCGCCTTCCGTCACTTCATATTCCTCGCGGCCAGCCAGTACGGAGGCAAAGGTACTCTTGCCCGAGCCGTTGGGCCCCATGATGGCATGCACCTCCCCGGGCTTCACCTCCAGATCTATTCCTTTCAATATCGCCTGGCCTTCAATGCCGGCATGTAGATTTTTTACGCTAAGCATGATTTTTTTCTGATTTTTTTCCTATCCAACACTTCCTTCAAGAGTAAGGGCCAAAAGTTTTTGTGCCTCCACGGCAAATTCCATAGGCAGCTTGCTGAGCACTTCCTTTGCAAAACCGTTCACGATAAGCGACACAGCATTTTCCGTGTCGATGCCGCGCTGGTTACAGTAGAAGATCTGGTCTTCACCGATCTTCGAAGTCGTCGCCTCGTGCTCCACCTGCGCCGAGCTGTTTTCCACCTCGATATAGGGGAAAGTGTGCGCCCCGCACCGGTCACCCATCAGCAATGAGTCGCACTGTGAAAAATTCCTCGCGTTCTCGGCTCTTTTGAGTACTTTCACCAGTCCGCGGTAGCTGTTCTGGCTGTGGCCCGCCGATATGCCCTTGGAGATGATGGTGCTCTTCGTGTTTTTACCGATGTGGATCATCTTGGTGCCCGTGTCGGCCTGTTGATAATTATTCGTCACGGCTACGGAGTAGAATTCCCCCACGGAATTATCGCCCTTGAGCACGCAGCTCGGGTACTTCCATGTGATGGCCGAACCCGTCTCCACCTGTGTCCATGAGATTTTGGCATTTTTCCCATAGCACATACCACGCTTGGTCACGAAGTTATAAATGCCTCCCTTGCCTTCCTTGTCGCCCGGATACCAGTTCTGCACGGTCGAATATTTCACTTCGGCGTCCGCTGCGGCAAATATTTCCACCACGGCAGCGTGCAATTGGTTCTCGTCGCGCATGGGCGCCGTACAGCCTTCGAGGTAACTCACATAGGCACCCTCGTCAGCGATGATGAGCGTTCGTTCAAACTGTCCCGTGTTGGCGGCATTGATCCTGAAATAGGTCGAAAGCTCCATCGGGCAGCGCACCCCCTTGGGGATGTAGCAGAAAGAGCCGTCGCTGAAAACCGCCGAATTGAGGGCTGCATAGTAGTTGTCAGTCATGGGCACCACCGAGCCGAGATATTTCTTTACCAGGTCAGGATGGCTTTTCACCGCTTCGCTGAATGAGCAGAAGATGATACCCAGCTCGGCGAGCGTCTCCCTGAAGGTCGTCTTCACCGAAACGCTGTCCATCACGGCATCTACGGCCACACCCGTCAGGCGCTTTTGCTCTTCGAGCGAGATACCCAGCTTTTTGAAAGTGTCCAGCAGTTCGGGGTCCACCTCATCGAGGCTGTTGAGTTTCTTTTTGGGTTTGGGGGCCGAATAGTAGATAATGTCCTGAAAATCGACCTCTGGATATTTCACATTGGGCCATTTGGGCTCCTCGAGGGTGAGCCAGTGGCGATAGGCCTTCAGGCGCCATTCGAGCAGCCATTCGGGCTCTTCTTTTTTGGCAGAAATAAAACGGATGATATCCTCATTCAGCCCTTTGGGGGCCGCTTCGTTTTCAATATCCGTCTCAAATCCGTATTTATATTCGGATGACGTTAATTCATCTAAAATCTGATCGTCTTTACTCATCCTGTCTTATTTAGAATAATTATAAACAAGTGCAAAAGTACAACACAATTGACAAAGAATTGTTCGTCAAAGGCAATTAATTTGTGTATTTATTAAAGTTTTTTAGCACGATTAATTTATAAACTCACCTGCAAGCTATGGAGCAGGAGAAGAACTCTATTCATTTAGATTTGGAAATTTGCTGATTGTCGATTTTCATGGCATTGCGGGGGTGTATTATTTTTGCTATTTCAAAGGGGGATATGCGCTCATGCCCTGATAAAAAACAATTATTCATCGACATATTCGGCAATGCACCTGGATCCTACCATAATACCGGCAGATTCATAAATTACTTTTTTATCAACAGCTTCGGAAAGGCTCGTCAGGTCAAAATTGTTTGGTCCCATGGCAACACCGCGTTGTGCAGTCATCTCGCTTACATTATCAAACAAATCAAATATCCTGTTATCAGAATAATCATCGGGCCAGGGGGATGGCCTTAATATCATCCTCGGGGGTATTTATGATTTCTTTTTACCAGCCATCCTCATAGCCTTTTTCATGTTTTCTGTAAAAAAACAGCCAGCACGTGCCGGGCGATTTCCTGCCATTCTTCAGCGGCAGGAAGCCTGTAGCGCACTTACCATTTCAATTTCCAACTCACTACTTCCGACCGCCATTTGCAAAAGTCCACAGTCTGATCGTAAGTGATTAATACGATAGGATAATATCTGTATTCGGGGAGATAGTACCATGTATTGGCAAGGTCGGGGATCAGGCGATGATATTTACTTTCAGGAATACTGAATTTTCTATGAAACATATACTCCATCCAGGCGATATTGCTGATTTCGGTCCGATCAACATAATAACCGTTAACTTTGATGGTGCCGGGAAGCTGGTTGTTAAAATACAAAAAAGGTAAAAGCCATACTTATCGGAATCCGGAATTTTAAAATGCCCGAGAAAGAATTATCAATAATTGCATGAAAATCGGGGAAATCATCGCTACAACTCATAGGATTTTAGTGATTATTCCCCGCATTCTTCCCCTAAAATATAAAAT
>WGED01000306.1 GCA_015492915.1 Cyclobacteriaceae bacterium | reverse complement strand
GGAGTGTATTATGCATTTACCAATCCGATAGGCTACGATGGGGACCAGCTAAAAAATGGAAACTCCATGATAATTGACCCGTTTGGTGAAGTTTTGTCAGAAATAAGGTCTTTCGAAAACGATATCGCTATTTCAAAAATAACCAAAGAAAAAATCAGGTTGTCGGGCGGATGGAGATACAGGAACGCACGGAGGCCTGAGCTCTACAAAGAAATTATTGGCGCGACACATCAATCTGAAACTTTACCCGTGTGGATGAAAATCAACGATTCAAAGTAAAGCCCAGGCCTGTATCCTGTGAGAAGCCGGTTAAAAAATCATTATATTTTCATACATTCCGGTAAGTTGCTCCACCCGACATGGCCTTTCCGGTATCATCAGGATTTCCCGGCAATACGGGAGTAAATGCAATTTTATCTTGCACATTTTCAGGGTTTTTCATAATATTCAAATACAACATGCTACATCCTAACCACTAAAAAAATGAACAAATATTTTATAACAGCCTCAATTATAGCTTTGTCCTGTTCAGGCTTATCCGCTCAAACCGAGAAAGGGAATTACTTTATAGGAGCATCAAACTTGCTTGAGTTCAGGAATCTGTACACACTGACTACATCGTCGGTTTCAAACGATTCGAAAAAAGAAAATATTGAATTATTATTTTCCCCCATATTTGGACATTTCTTCATAGACAATCTGGCAGTTGGAGTGATGCCCGGTTATTATTATCAAAAAAAGACCAGTGATCAATCCTACCTATCAACAAGAACATTTTCCGTATCTGCGTTTTTGAGGTATTACATCGGCAAGAAAAAATTTAAACCCTTCGTGCACGGAGGAATAGGATACCTCAACAGACATCAAAAAAATCAATTTGAACTCATTAATAATAATGAGCCATATATATGGAACGGAGGATCTGTTGTTTATGACTTTGGGGCGGGATTAGCTTATTTTATCACCCGGAATGTGTCATTGGACTTATTCGTAGTTTATGCATATCATAAAGTCAATATGAATTACAAGGGAGATCAAAGCCTTAATGAGCTGTTGGATCATTCATTTGAATCAAAGGATTTAAAAATAAATCTTTCGCTGATTTTCTATTTCGGCGGCAAAAATCAGGCAAAGATTTGAATTTCCTTTAATCCTCATTGAACAAAGTAAATACTTTTGAGCAACCCCTTAAAGTCCCCTTCCTACCATTCAGGTTGATATTTTAAGTGGGAATTCTCATTCATATTAGAGAAAATGATATCTCTTGAAGCCTTCCATGGCTTCATATTCCGCCAGACCGAGGTGATCGTATAGCTTGGCGAGGCCCATATTGCGGTCTTCGGCGCGCTGCCAGAATTCGCGGGTATCCGTTCCCGGGAACAATGCCGAATCCTTCTGCGACTGGTGTTTGAATATCGCCTTGCGTTTTTTCATCAGTTCGTCCGGGCTCATCGGCACGGCCATCTCTATCTCCTCGATCGGCCATTCATGCCACGCGCCGCGGTACAGCCAAACCCAGCAGTCCTTGATCCACGGCTCATTTTTAAGTTCATCCAGCGCACGGAAAATAGCTTCAAGGCAGACCCTGTGCGTGCCGTGCGGGTCGGACAGATCTCCGGCCGCATATACCTGGTGGGGCTTGATTTTGATGAGCAGGTCTTTGATGATGTCCACATCTTCCTGCCCGATAGGCTTCTTCTTGACAGTTCCTGTTTCATAGAAAGGCAGATCAAGAAAATGTGCCTTGTCGTCGGTAAGGCCGCAGTAGCGGATACCCGCCCGCGCTTCGCTGCGTCTGATCAGCGCTTTGATCTTCTTCACTTCCGCCTTATCGACCTCTCCAGGCTTCTTTTCCTTGATGTATTTGTTCACTTTCTCATAAAGAGCCAGCGATTCGTTATTTTTCAATCCGAGCATCTGATCAACCTCCCTGAAAAAGTCGGTATGCTGAATCACATCTTCGTCAAATACGGCTATGTTGCCCGAGGTCTGATATGCCACGTGCACATCGTGCCCCTGATCGACGAGTCGTATGAGGGTACCACCCATGGAAATAACATCATCATCGGGGTGCGGGCTGAAGATGATCACCCTCTTTTGTGCCGGTTTGGCGCGTTCGGGCCTGCGCGAATCATCCGCATTGGGCTTGCCGCCCGGCCATCCGGTGATGGTGTTTTGCAGTTCGTTAAATACTTTTATGTTAATATCATACGCGGTACCGACTTCGGTGATGAGGTCGTTCATGTGGTGATCGTTGTAATCCCGGTTGGTCAACTTCAGGACGGGCTTATCCACTTCCTGACACAGCCATACGACGGCCTTCTTGATCATGTGCTCATTCCATACCGGCACATCCACAATCCACGGCGTCTTGACACGCGTCAGTTCATCGGCCGATGCCTCGTCAAGAATCACGGTAGCATCAGGATGGGTCTGATAAATGGATGCGGGTACCTGGTCGGTCTGCGGCCCCTCAACGATCTTTTTGATGATGTCCGCTTTCCCTTCACCCCATGCCATCAGGTACACCTTTTTGGCTTTGTACATCGTCTCAATCCCCATAGTGATGCCTTTACGGGGCACATTGTTCTCACCATAGAAATCACTTGCCGCCGACACGATCGTAGCCCTGTCGAGCGTCACGAGGCGCGTCTTGGAGTCCGTGGGCGATCCCGGCTCATTAAAACCCATGTGCCCGCGGCTGCTCACACCGTTGAGGATGATATCGAGGCCTCCGTGTTTATTTATCTCGGCTTCATATTTATTGCAAAACTCATTGATCCGGTCTTTTGGCAGCGTAGCATCGGGGTAATGGATATTTGACTTTTCTATATCGACAAGATCCAGCAGGTGTTCATGCATAAATCGCGCATAACTCTGGATCGAGTCCGGATCCATCGGATAAAACTCATCAATGTTGAAAGTAATTACATTCCTGAAGCTCAGGTTCTCCTCCCGGTGCATGCGCACCAGTTCATTGTACAGCGCCACCATCGTCGATCCGGCGGCCAGGCCAATCAGGCACGGCTCCTTCTTGAGTTGTTTTTCCCTGATCACGGCAGCCACTTCGCGGGCAACCGCCACCGAGGCTGACGCCGAATCCTTGTAAATGCTGACGGGAAGCTTTTCATATCGCAGGAATGTCTTTGAATCTGAGGTGTTTGGAAAATTTAATGGTGATAAATTGTTATCCGACATGGTTCTTTGAATTTCTGTGTTAATTCTATATTGATTTCATGAAGCGGTAAAATTAATTATTTCTCATTATTGAGCACATATTCGGCGTGATAAACTGCAACAAACTGCAAACAATTTAATAATTTTGCGCAGCCGCCAAGTATAGTTAACTATCGGATAACACAACTGTTATCAATCAGGCTTTTTAATTGAAACCTTTTAATTTTTTACAGCAAAAAAATTCAAAACCAACATGAGAATTGTAATCAAACCTGAAGCAAAGGAAGTCGGCAAATGGGCTGCCGGTTATATCATCAAAAAAATAAAAGCCGCCAACCCCACCGCCGAAAAACCTTTCGTGCTCGGACTGCCAACCGGCTCTTCTCCTATTCCGACTTACAAAGAGCTGATCAGACGTTATGAAGCCGGGGAAATATCCTTTAAAAATGTGGTGACCTTCAATATGGATGAATATGTCGGATTGCCGGAAAGCCATCCCGAAAGTTATCATTCCTTTATGTACAGAGAATTCTTTGACCATATTGACATCCCTAAGGAAAACATCAACATCCTGAACGGAAATGCGTCCGACCTCGAAGAAGAATGTCGCAATTATGAAGAAAAGATCAAAAATTACGGCGGCATTGACCTCTTTTTAGGTGGTATCGGCCTTGATGGTCACATCGCTTTCAACGAACCCGGATCGTCGCTTGTGTCGCGAACGAGGGTGAAGACACTTACCTATGACACCATCGTTGCCAATGCGCGATTTTTCGACAATGACATTTCAAAAGTCCCGACCACGGCCCTGACCGTTGGTGTGGGTACGGTGACCGACGCCAGAGAGGTGATGCTGATCGTGACCGGCTACAACAAGGCACGTGCTTTGAAAGCCATCGTTGAAGAGGGTGTAAACCACATGTGGACCGCCTCTGTGCTACAGATGCATCAACATGCCATCCTCGTTTGTGATGAGGCCTCTACCCTGCAACTAAAACAGGAAACCGTGAAATATTTCAAAGGCGTGGAAGACATGATCGAACGGAATCAGGGTTTGTAACCCTACCGGGTTTTCAGGTTCATGGAAAATCATCGATTTTTCATGGTGTCACACACGCAACACCGGTACAGGTGTTAGTATTCCGTACCGTTGGAGGCCGGCGTCAGGCCTCCTGTCATATATCCTGTGAAAAAATCATCGATTTCTCATGGCCCCGGCAGAGGCCCTTTCATCATTTTACGACAAGCCGGTGATTTCTCCGTCGTTGGATATATCGATATGCTCCGCAGCAGGTACGGCAGGCAAGCCCGGCATACGCAGGATATTGCCCGCGATGGGGATCAGGAAGCCGGCTCCGGCAGCGATCTCAAATTCGCGGATATGGATGTCGAAATTTTCCGGGCGGCCGAGCAGTTTCTCATCATCCGAGAGGGACTTCTGTGTTTTGGCAATACAGACAGGTAGTTTGCCATAGCCAAGCCTCTCAATCTTTTTAAGCTGGTTTTTAGCTTTATTCGACAAAATCACATGCTGGGCGCCATACACTGTTCGGCAAACTTTTTCGATTTTGGCCCGCACACTGTCATCCAGATCATAGGTTGGCATGAACCTGCTCCTTGACCTGGAGGTTGCCTTTACAACCATTTCGGCCAGTTCCATCACGCCTTCACCACCTTTTTCAAAGCCGTACGAGACAGCCATCGGCACAGCTCTGTCATCACAGGATTGCCTCAATGCATCAATTTCGGCCTGTGTATCATATTTGAAATGATTGAGTGCGATGACAACGGGCAATCCGAAACTCTGCACCGTATCGATGTGCTTGCGCAGGTTGCTGACGCCTTTTTTCAGTGCGGGCACATCCTCTTCACCGAGCTCGCTGAGCGGTTTGCCGCCATGATATTTGAGCGCCCTGATGGTCGCCACGAGCACAACGGCCCTGGGAGAAATATTGCCGCTCCTGCACTTTATATTAAAAAATTTCTCTGCACCGAGATCGGCGCCGAAACCCGCTTCGGTCACTACATAATCAGCATGCGACATACCCATGCGCGTGGCGATGATCGAGTTGGTCCCCTGTGCGATATTGGCAAAGGGACCACCGTGTATGATGGCCGGATTACCTTCGAGCGACTGTACCAGGTTGGGCTTGATGGCATCTTTGAGCAGGCTGGCCATGGCGCCCTGCGCATTCAGGTCCCTGGCAAAAATAGGCTCATTGTCAAAAGTATCACCGATGTAAATATTTGCGAGTCTTTCCTTGAGGTCCTTCAGGTCTTCGCTCAGGCAAAGGATGGCCATCACTTCGGAAGCAGCAGTGATGTTAAAGCCCGTCTCATGCGGTATACCGCCCGTTTTGCCACCAAGCGCCACGACAATCTGTCTGAGGGAGCGGTCGTTCATGTCCATTGCGCGTTTCCATAGCACTGTGCGCGGGTCGATGCGCAGGTTTCTCTTTTTGCTCTGAATATTATTATCGATCAGCGCCGAGAGCAGGTTGTTTGATTTTTCGATCGCGGCAAAATCGCCGGTAAAATGCAGGTTGATGTCTTCCATCGGGATGACCTGCGACCAGCCGCCGCCGGCAGCGCCGCCCTTGATGCCAAAAACCGGCCCCAATGAAGGTTCCCGCAGCACCACAACGGACTTCTTCCCTATCTTATTCAATCCGTCATTAAGACCGATGGAAACAGTCGTTTTCCCTTCGCCGGCAGGCGTCGGTGTGATAGAGGTGACAAGAATCAGATTGGCTTTATTCACCTTTTTCAAGTCTATTTCCGTGAGCGGGATTTTTGCCTTGTACTTGCCGTACAATTCCAGGACGTCTTCTGAAATACCAAGTGTAGAAGCTATCTCTGTGATATGTTTTGGTGTAACGCTATGGGCAATTTCAATATCTGTCATCACAGTAAGTGTTTAGGTTAAAAAATATATCCTTCGGCGGATAAAATTAATACAAATGCCATGTAGTTCAACGGATTCATTTCTATATTTCATATTATTTTTGATCTCAATACGCCAATCACCATGGGAAAGAGACTAATTGTCGTTCTGATCATCATTGCCGGTACTTTTGCCATTATCTGGATAGACCTGCCCTATTACGTGCTCGACAGGATTAAGGATTATGAACCTTATACATTCGAAATGGTGCTCAGCGATACGGCACTGGTAAACAAATACGCTATCCGTGGACATTCCAAACCCGAAGATTACGGATTCAGAAGTGAAGAAGTCAATTTTATATCACTCGACAGTACAAAGTTGAACGCATGGTACATTCCGGCCAAACGGCCAACCAACAGGTGCCTGATTTTCATTCACGGACGCACCTCCAACAGGCTGAAACCCATGAAATACCTCGCTTTAATCGATTCGTTGTCTCTGGACACCTTGTACAACATCTTCATCCCCGACCTGCGGAATTCCGGCAAAGCGGAACCGGCCAGCACGTATATGGGCTATAAATTCGGGGAGGATGTGACCGCCTCGATACTGCTGATGCACAAAAAGTATGATCAGGATACATTTCTGTTGTACGGCTTCTCGATGGGCGCCATGGCAGTGCTCAATGCCATAGGGCGTCCCGAACTGCGAAGAATGCTTGATGATAAGATGCTCACCGTTGAGGGCATTATACTGGACAGTCCGCTATCAGACGTGAAAGAGACAATCCACGACCAGATGGATGATATCGGCTTGCCGATGGTATTTTTTAACAAGGTCTTTGACATGTACTCATCCGAGATCAATGATTTCGGTGAGAAAATGAAGCTGTCCGTCTTACGCGATCCGCGTATCCCGATGCTCATCCTTCAGAGCGAAGACGACGAAACCACTAAGGCATTTGTTTTAAAAGATGAACTGGAAGCTATGAAAAACAAGGATAATCTGACCGTTGTATGGTTTCAGGGCCCGGGCCATGTGCGAATATTCCAGGATCATGCGACTAAGGGAAAATACATCCGCGCCATCGAAATGTTTTTGATCAATTCAGTCATGAAAAAACAGTGATTTTTTCATGGGAATTGCAAATGCCCGGTTGAGTGGGTCCCCGTCCATTCCGCCTGTTGACAAGGCGGAAGAGGACGAGTGATAATCTCCCGTTCCCT
>WGED01000305.1 GCA_015492915.1 Cyclobacteriaceae bacterium | reverse complement strand
GCCCCTCCCGCACCTCAATTTGTATTTTTGGAAACGCCTGATTTCACCGAAACCCCAATAGAATTTGTCCTTAAAAATCTGTATGAAGGCGCCGAACTGGATATTCTTAAAATTCTTCCCAAAGCAAAAACCGGTGACGAAGTGTATAACGAAAAAGCCTTTAGCTTAAAATTGTACACCCAATACTATTCAAAATCATATCCTTACAACCGGTACGTGGTCACCTTCAGTTCTGGGACAGGGGTGCAGGATGAAAACGCCTATGCGAGGGTAACAGGCTTTTCCCTTAACAAAGAAGGCACCTACGATGTAACCATCGAATTCAGGTGCAAACTGTATGACAACGGGAAATTTTTCAGGGAAATAAAGGATGGCATCATGCGGTTTAAATTGGATATTGATAAGCTGTAATTAATCCGAAACATCAAAAAACGTTCATAGTATTTTTCTGATATGCCCCTCCGTAAGGCCGTCTTCCACAAAAACGGTCTTTACGCCAAGGCGCCCCACCTCATGCACATTGTGGTATTCATCATCAAAAAAGACCATTTTTTCATAGGGTAAGTCTGTCTTAGCTTTCAGTGATTTGAAATGAGAAATTTTACTGCCAGGATAAATTTCGAAATGATCAAAATGATCCCGGATACCAAACAATTCAATCAACTCCTCCGCCCAGTCAGGTTCGTAAGTACGGGAAGCAACAGCAAGCTGAACACCCTGATCCTTTAGCAAATCCAAAATTTTCCGCACATCGGGATAGAGTATGATGTCACGATCGTCGGCATCGTATATTCTCCCGTTGACACGGCGATACGGTGGCGTGGTATGGTCGCACCAGGTGCCGCCACAGTCCCACAGCGTAAAATCAAGATCAAAAACTACCAGCATAAATTGTCATTCATCACGGGGCGTAAAAATACCCTTTTCTTCATGAAATCAAATGTTCGTTCCGAATACAACACCATAAACCAACATTAAATTCCACTCGTACAATAAAGCGGTTATATTATTGATAATTCTGTCTTAATTTGCCGGTTAGTAAATTAAGGCCTATTGTTATGTCAAATGAATATTAACGCAAATACTGTTTTTGAATTAAAACACCGGAATGCCGGGTGTAGAATGATTCTACACCCATATATCAAAATTCCGCAAACGACATAAGGATTTACAATCCGCATAATAACCGTTTTGGAAATATCAGGGTGTAGTTGCAAACTACACCCAGCATCATTTTATTCTTGACTTAACACTATGAAAAAAATATGTTTTTTACTTGTTTTCGCCACACAATCCCTGTTGGCGCAAAGCGTCGAAATCCCCCTCGACAGCGGGTGGCAATGCCGGAGAACGGGCGATGGGCAGTGGCTTAAAGCAAGGGTGCCCGGCACGGTGATCGGGGCGCTATGGGAAAACGGTGAAATTAACGACCCCTACAGCAACAACGATTTTGAGGAGCTGATAAAACTGGCCGGCGGTGAGTGGGAATACAAAACCGGTTTTAATGTTACTTCCTCGCTGATAGCAATGGACAGGATAGAGCTGGACCTGCAGGGCATCAGCATGCCTGCAGACATCCTGCTCAATGACTCGCTGATCCTTTCGGAAAATCATCCGTTTTTCATAGAAGAAATCGATGTCGGCAGCATCATTCGCCGCGGCAAAAATGAACTCCGTATCATTCTCCACTCCCCTGAGATTGAGAGAAACAACGGGCCGGAAGGACTTATTAACCTTCCGCGCCTTACAAAACCACCCGTTCTTCATGCCTGGAGCAGCGCCTCCATCCGTGAGATTTTCATTGACAAGGCAGTGGTCAACGGCGCCTCTGCCACGCTGGTTGCCTACATGGATTTTGAGATGACCAGACCCGTGACGGGCCGACTCGAAGTCCTCGTTGACGGCAAGGTGATCAAAACTACCACGGCGCAATTGCCCTATGGCAGGCACCAGAGCAATCTGACTTTCACCATACCCGATTTTCGCGTGTGGTGGCCAAACGGGATGGGTGGCCGCAAAATTTACAGCATACTTATCAGGCTAAAAAAAGAAGATAAGATCATTGATTCGGTTATTCTGAATGCAGGGTTCAAAATATCCGAAGTCATTCAAAAGAAGAACGGCTTTATTGTAAAAGTCAATGGAATGCCCGTGAATGTAAGCGGCGTGGTCGTATCGCCGGCCGATCTGATCAACCCTGACAATACTGCGAAAAAATATGCGGTATTCCTTCGCAATGCTGCCGCCGCGGGCTTCAATACAGTCTTTGTGACCCCATATTTTATTTATGAAGATGAATTTTATGAACTGTGCAATCGCTATGGTCTGCTCGTCTGGCAATCTCTGGTGCCACAGGACGGCGAGAAAAAAGCCTGGGACATCAGCGATGCGGCCATTTCGGAAAGAGCAAGGAAGCTGAGCCGCCATGCATCCCTGGCATTGTGGCTGGCGGATAGCCATGAACTCAAGGAAGCGGCCGATGAAGGAAAAAACAGCCCTGTTTTCATAAAGATCGACCAGATTTTCGGAAGCATTATTCCCCGAAAGGGAGACACATACTGGTACGGCATTCCGATCATCGACTTTCAAGGGAAAAAGTCGATGGGAAAATGTCATATTTTTCCGATCCCGGACGGTCGCCTTCCATTCACTGTCCGAAAGAAAAACAACCCGGAATCCATGAAATTGTATGGTTTCCCGTCGTGGCCTGAAGACAAAACCCTGAAATACATCTGGCCTTCAAAACTGGCATCCGAACCCGGGCATATCGGGATATTCCAAAACCCCGTTGCCGCCATCGATACTATTGGTAAATATGCCAAAACCTATTGCCCCGGGATAACGGGTTTTGAAAAACAAATCATTTTTAGTCAGATAATTCAGGGCGAAGTTGCGAAGTCCGTGCTGACTGCTAAACGCATTGGTAGCCGGCCTATGGAAAATCATCCGTTTTTGCAGCTCAATAGTTCCTGGCCGGGCATTACATGTTCATTGATCGACTTTGCGGGACGAAGGAAAGCGGCTTATTATTTCGCCAAAAGGGCCCTGAACAAAACACTCCTGGTGTTTGAAAGGGATGATCATGAGGTGCGCCTGCATATGGTTAATGACCTGCCGAAGGATTTCAAAGGTATTCTGCATATTGAAGGCCTCGGGGCGAAGAATAAAAAAGTAATAAATGAGCAGAAAAAGGTAAAAGTTAAAGCAGGGGAAAACAAGGTGCTCTGGCACATGCCTTTGAAAGATATCAGTAAAAACAATGGGATGCTCATAGCCAGGATATCACCTGAAAAAGGAAACCCGGTGGCCGAAGCGCTTTATTTTATAAAAGACTGCCAATACCTCGTTGCCGAAAAACCGTCTGTAAAATTTGATTTCATCGAAAAAGACGGAAAGCTGTTTGTCAAAGTGCAATCCGCCAGGCCTGCTTACTATGTACATTTCGATGCCGGCGACCTCAACCTGTTTTACAGCGACAACTTTTTTCACCTTGCGGGAAAAAGCCCGAAACTCATAGAAGTCCGGGGCAACGTGCCGGCTTATGAGATCAGGAACAAGCTGACGGTGAGGACGATAGCGGATATGCTGGCCCCCTGATGCCATAGTCCTATGAGAAAATGATGATTTTTTCACGGAAACATCATCGCGGGGGCCGGAGGCCCCGTCTCTCACAAAAGAAATCGTCATCCCCGGCCTCATACACGGTCATGTGTGCAAGCAGTGGCGGGGTCTCCCGAATCGGACCGGAGTGTCGATTGCCCGACAGAAAAAAATAGTGATTTTTTCATAGATCGTCTTGAGTTTTGATTTTTGTGATTTGATTAGCACTGTGATTCGGCAATACTTAAATCATCGTCTGGCAAAAATCGAAATAATCGTAGTTCGGACAAAAGGGACCCCTGCTCCTCATGATTTCTGAGTTGAAAAGCCTATAATTGCATTTTTTAATGTTCACCTGTTTTGACAGACATTCTGCAATCTTTCGAACTCAATCCCGGGCAATGGTTCTGGGTTATCCTTTGCGCACTGTTTGTGGGCATGGCTAAAACCGGTGTGGCAGGCGTCGGTATGCTCGTCGTTCCGATCCTGGCAACCATCTTCGGCGGCAAGGCGAGCACCGGTATCCTCCTGCCTATGCTCAGTATGGCCGATCTCTTCGCCGTGTATTATTATCACCGGCATGCGGAGTGGAAATACGTCCTCAAGCTGCTGCCGGCTACCGTGGCAGGCGTGCTGCTCGGCCTCTGGGTAGGTGAGATTATCGACGACCAACAGTTCAAGATGATCATGGCGGTCATCATACTCGCTGGACTGGCTATCATGGTGTGGCGCGAGCAGAAAAATATCGCCAAAGCCATACCCCACAACTGGTACTTTTCTTCTTTCGCGGGGTTGCTTGCCGGCTTCTCCACCATGATCGGTAATGCTGCGGGACCTGTGACGTCGATTTACCTGCTCTCGATGATGTTACCAAAAAACAGCTTTATCGGTACAGGAGCGTGGTTTTTTCTTATCATTAACCTGTTCAAGATCCCATTCCACATCACCGTATGGGAAACAATCGATTTTCATACCTTCGCCCTCGATGTGGCCATGTTTCCCGCTATCATGATCGGAGCCCTGCTGGGCGTCAGGGTGGTAAAGATAATTCCCGAAAAGCCGTACCGGATCTTCATTATCCTTTCCACAGCGATCGCTGCCATCAAATTATTTTACTGAAAAATCGCTGAAAATCCATAGCTTTATCTTTGTTCGGATGTCGCATGAGCGATAATCATTAATTTTGCCGGATGCAGTCAGCGGGTCATTTGAAAATTTGGCGGAATTATTATCTCATCCTTTGGGGGGTGTTATTATATATTCTGGCTGCACTCGGCGGCAACAGGTACACCTTCGACGGCAAAATTTACGTAATCGTCGCTGAAAACATCGCTTCGGGTAAGGGGATTCTCAACCAAGTTGGCACCGAATTGTGGCAATGGCCACCGCTTTACCCCGCTATACTCTCTGTCGGTTATATTTTGGGCAATATCAACTTGTATATCTGGATACTTCATCTCTTCATGCTCGCAGTCACTTATGCCGTGTGGCTGCACATTATAAAGGAGGAATTATCCGATCTTCAAACCGGGGCCATTGCATCTATGTATATAATTTTCAGTGCCGCTATCTTGTTTTGCTACGTGTACGTGCTTAGTGAAGCTTTATTTCTGACGACCTCCGCAATATATTTTTACTATATCACAAAGTGGTTGCGGGATTCGAAACCTGCCAGCCTTTGGCTGGCTGCAATTGCAGGATTCGCCACACTCCTGTCGCGCAATGCGGGTATTTTTCTTTTCGCAGGCGCCTTCATTTACATATTTATTCACCTGTGGCGACAGCATAATAAAAAGCGAATTACTCAATTTGTACTTCATCTCATTATCGTGTTGTCCGGCTTTGCAGCCTGGAATATCCAGAAACTCTGGATCGGAGACCGGATGCATATTATCAATGAGTTGTTGCCACGGCTTGATGTATGGGCAAACTGGCAACTGATTTCAAAAAATATTGCCGCTGCCTTTATCCCATTTGCTCTGCCCCAACTTTTTCATTCGCTCTTCATGGTTTTGATAATAATATT